>JBHHUS010000106.1:0-2362 GCA_046861615.1 Fidelibacterota bacterium | reverse complement strand
ACCATTTTTTTCACCGATGAATAGGTTCCCATATCAATACGATACAAATAAATCCCGGTACTGACACGCTGCCCTTGTTGATCGGTACCGTCCCATTGAATTTTCTTATACCCGGAATGCTGATCTTCATTGACCACCGTTTTCACTTCCTGCCCCCGGAGATTAAAAATGGTAAGCTTTACGGAAAGATTTTCCGGTAAGTCATAATGTAAGGTAGTGGTGGAGTTAAAAGGGTTGGGATAATTCTGGTACAGAGCAAAACGGGAAGGTTGTTCACCAAATTCAATGTACAGGGCAATATCGGCCCGCATGGGCGGGATTAGAGGTTCCACATTATCCCCCGGGCAGGAGGTTGTGCCAAAATAATCCCGGTGGCCCAATAATACTTTCGGATTGACTCCATAGGTGTCACTAATCCAGGCGTATAAATGAATCAGGACTTTTCTCGTTTCATCCGTCATTTGATCGTTGCAGGAATAGTTAGTTTCCGGGGGATGGTAGCAGCCCAGAATACAGACTCCGGTATTACCTGTGTTGGCACCACCTACATGGGCTCCAATAACTGTTTCCGGTCGACCCTGGTAAATATTCCCCGCCATATCCACGATAAAATGATACCCAATATCATTCCATCCCCGACCCTCCTGGTGAAATTCCTGAATTGCTAATACCTGTTTTTTTCCTTCCTCTAAAGATCGCGCCGCCCAGCCAGCAGCATGATGCAAGGTCAGTTTATCAAAATAGGGTTGATTCCGGTATTCGTACTTTGGAGGATGAGCACCCCACTCTTCCCGCGTAATAATAACAGGCTTATCCACCTCCAACGACTTCAAAACTTTTGGCGGAATAGCTCCCTCGAGATAGGTCTCCTGATCAGGAAACATCAATCCCCCTGAAAGCAGGGTTATTTCACCACCGGGAATCAGAACCCGGTACTGAAATTTCACTGACTGCGCCAGCGCTGAATCCCGGTAAGTAGCAATGTAGCGGTTGGAATACGGCTCAGGGAATAATTTTCCTCTCCGAAATTCCGACCAGTTACCATTATCATCCTGAAATCGGAATTGGACTTCCCTGGGGATACTGTCACTGGCAAACCGAATGGCTACGCCTTCTATTGGAACCGTTTCTTCATACTGGCTGGAATAGCCGCTGACGGCTAACCCCCGGGTCATTTTTTCACGCTTGAAAGATGTTTCCATTGCCACCGATGAGGCACCATCCAGGAATTGAGCGAAACTGCTTCCGCCCCCAAACAGTAATAAGATGAATATGATTCTGATATTTTTTATTGCCCGCACCCTTTTCTAAAACTCGAATTTACCCTGTTTTAAACCTCGATTCTAATCAAACAAAACTCAAACCATTGAATTTCAGCAACTTAAATCTGATTTTACGTACTTAAGGACTACTCATAGGTTTCATATAGATACCAAAACAAAAAAAGCCCTCTGGGAATTCCATCCAGAGGGCTTTTTAACATAAGCGTCCCAGAGTCTTATTTCAGGAATGTCATCTGCTTTGTCTTGCTGAAATTCCCGAATTTCAGGGTATAGAAGTAAGTACCTGAACTCACTTTAACCCCATTACGATCCAGTCCGTTCCAATGGACAGAATAAGAACCAGATGGTTTATTCTCGTTGTTGACCAGTTTAACAACTTCCTGACCCAGCATATTGTAGACCGTTAAGGAAATCGTACTGGCAATTGGAAGGGTGTATTCAATCGTAGTGGAAGGGTTAAAGGGGTTGGGATAATTCTGATTCAGCTTGAATTGATCAGGTGTAATCAGAACTATATCCCGGACGGCCAGTTCGGAGCTTTCACCAGACCATTCCAGAACGCGGAGAAAGACGCGATTGGGATTCGCCATGGCGGAATCGGTACCAGCGTACAGGCTGTCAGAGACACCTTGGTAAGCCAATACTACTTCACCAAATTTATCATTATCTAAATTCGCTCCGGCAAACATTTTATTGGTACCACCAGTTTGATTAGTGTCCACTGTAAAAACCGTTTCAGTCCAGGAATTTTCATCCAGTACATTTGTGCCGGTCAAATCCAGTTTAACAAAACCGGAGCCTTTCCCGACAAATACAGCCGGATCGCCAAAAGCATTGTTACTGGCAGCAGCCCCTAAGCCATAGCCACCCAAGGTATCAATGGCCGCATATTCCGAGGATGTAAAGGTAGTGGCATCTCCATCGGCATCCGCTACAACGTAAACAATCCCGGTATAAAATGACGCTACATAGACTTCATCTTTTCCGTCACCATCAACATCGGCTACTGTGGGGGCCAGAGTCCAGTCATCCCGTAATGTTACCATCTTATAGCCTGTATCAGATAAAGCGTAAGCATC
>JBHHUS010000017.1:0-32576 GCA_046861615.1 Fidelibacterota bacterium | reverse complement strand
AAAAGCCTTCAAGATCCCTCGAAAAATGCTTAAACAATCGGCGAAACGGAATGAACTTTTAAAAACTGGTGTATATTTCCTGTTTGGAAAATCAGAGGAAAACCCTAATGAAGATTCGGTTTACATTGGTGAAGCCGAAGAAGTATACAAAAGGTTAATCCAGCACCAGAAACTTGAGTTTTGGAGTGAAGCTATAGTATTTATGAGTAAAGACGAAAATTTGAACAAAGCACATGTAAAATATCTTGAAGCAAAGCTCTATGAAATGGCTATTACAGCCAAAAGATATATTATCCTAAACTCTTCTAAACCAACTTGCCCATCTATTTCTGAACCTGAACAAGCCGTTATGACAGAGTTTATTTCAAACTTACGTATATTAATTAATACTCTTGGTTATAAGGTTCTAGAACCGCTCGTTACTAAAAAAGAAAAGTTAAAATATCTCTTTTTCATTCGTGCTGCACGTGGTGCAAATGCAAAAGCTGTCGTAACTAACGAGGGTATTGTTGTAATTGAAGGATCACAGATAGCCAAATCAACAGTTCCTTCAATGTCAAAAACATTGATCAATCAGCGAGAAAAACTAATTCAACAGGGTATAATCCAAAAAGCCAACGGGAAACTCGTTTTTTCTAAAGATCATTTATTTTCAAGCCCATCAACAGCTGCAGCTATTGTTATGGGTAGAAATGCAAATGGTAGAATTGAATGGAAAGACAGAGAAGGAAAAACTTATAAAGAAAAGGAAGAAGTATAAGAGGGCTGAGTCTCACGCTCTGAATAGTTTCACTTTTAAAACCTTCCTTGAAGAATATACGGATGCTGAGATTCAATATACCGCTTGTGAATAAAGAGAATGAGTTGATTCCCGGGAATGAATTAAGAGAAGAGCTCGGCTTATTAAATCCGTCTCGCTGAAAAATTAATGTTATTTAAAATAGGTCCCTGCAAGTACAAGACTTGAACTGTTTATTTCAGTAACATGATTACAATTCACGCCCTGCTTAACGATAACCACTGCGGCGCCACGGCCATCTTCAAGGATACCCTGGACCTGTTTACCGGTTATCGGTCGGTGGCTCAAATCCAGTCCGAAGCGGAACAGTTGAAAGACCGCTTCCCAGTCATGGGTGTGTTCCGGAATTTCCACCGGCAGATTGAAAACCTGAAGACGCTGGGTGCCGTCCGGGAACGCATCGCTTACTTTCAAACCCAGCTGGATCAGGATTTTAATCGGGTGGTGGCAAAGGCCGCCGACCACATTGCACCCCAAAGTCGCCTGATGACGATTTCCCATTCCAGTTACGTACGGGAAACACTCCTGCGCTGCCGAGAGAAGGAATTGACCGTTTACTGTCTCCGTTCAGGACCGGGAAATGAAGGAGCAGACCTGGCGGAACGGTTAAAACAGGGGAATATCCGGGCAAAGGTGGTGGAGGACGAGGAAATGGAAGCCTTTGTGCCCAAAGTAGAGCTGGTCGTCGTGGGGTGCGACCTCCTGAGCCATCATTTCTTTATTAACAAGCGAGGCACGCGGGCGCTGGCGGAAAAGGCGCTGGATCAGGGTAAACAGGTCTGGGTCCTGGCGGATCCCCTCCGGTTCATTCCGGAAATCGAATTTGACGTAATCCCCCGCCTCTTTGAACAGGTCCCCCTGAACTCCGACTACCGGATTTTCTGGTAGCCGGTCCGGGAATTTATTATTCGCTGAGGTCGATGGTGACATAGCGGGCGACGTTACCGCGTTTTACATGCAGAAGAACCACGTCATTCTTTTCTGCTTTTTTCACCATCGATTTGAACTCCCGGGAGCCAGAAACCGGTTTTGTTCCTACCCTGGTAATGATATCTCCCGGTCGAATCCCGACGCGGGCCGCCGGAGAACCCGGTTGAACATTAATCACGATGACCCCTTTGGGCCGTCCGGAGATACCATATTCATTCAGTAGCGTTTTAGAAATATCCTTTACCTTTATACCGATGCTGGAATCTTCAATCTTTTGTTTTGTTGAAGCCAGAACAACATCATCCCCGGGCATTTCCTCCAATCGAACGGAAATTGCTCTCTCGCGGCCATCACGCACGATTTTTAAATCGTACCGCTTATTGGGAGTCGAGGCCGAGACGATATTTCTTAAATGATCCACGCTGTGAACCTTTTTACCGTCAAAAATTAAAATGACATCACCGGTTTGAAGCCCGGCTTTTTCCGCCGGACTATTATTAACGACGTCGGCAATCAGGGCACCATCCCTGGTCTGCAAACCCAGCGCTCTTGCATTGGAATCATCCAGCGGCTGAATCTGCACGCCAATCCAGGCCCGAATGACGCGTCCCTTTTCAATTAAATCTTTCATCACTTTTTTCACCATATTAGAAGGGATGGCAAAACCGACACCTTTATTGGATCGATCATATCCACCGGTGTAAATCGCCGTATTAATCCCCACCAGTTCCCCGTCCAGATTCAACAGGGCACCACCGCTGTTCCCCGGATTTATGGCGGCATCGGTTTGAATAAAATCTTCGTAGAAATCACTGCGGCCTAAAATATTGCCCCGTCCTTTGGCGCTGACAATTCCCAGTGTGACCGTATGACTCAGATTCACGCTAAAAGGACTACCCACAGCAATTACCCACTCCCCTACCCGCAGTTTATCCGAATCCCCAAATCCCAAATCGGTAAGATTATCAGCTTTAATTTTTAATATAGCAACATCAGACTTTGGATCGCGACCAACAATCTCCGCCTTGAATTCCCGCTTATCAATTAACCGGACGGTCACTTTATCCATATCTTCCACAACATGATTATTGGTAACAATATAGCCTTTTTGGCTGTTGACAATCACACCGGAACCTAAAGCATTGGTGCGGAATTCCCGTTCCGGGTTTTGAGGATTAAAAAAGCGGAAGAAATCGTTATTAAAGGGGATTTCCTGGTGGAGATCACCCAATTTGACTTTTTTCTCGGTCAGAATCGTTACCACCGCCGGATTAGTACGTTCAGCTACATCCGCAATCTGTCCGCTGAATTCTTTCAGGTCAATATTCTGGGACTGTAGTCCCGTCAGAAAAGTAATCAGAACAAATAAATATCGCATTGGTTTCCTCTTATATTAATACTGAATCGTTGAATGCAGTTGGAGCGGTTTTGTTCCTGGAATCAGAAAACAAAAAACGCAAGCGGTTGTCGTGAACTAAATGCTCTTCTGGAAACTGAAAATCAGGTTGCTGAAATCAGTGGAACTTTTCCCCGTCTCCTGTAAGTACCAGGGCAGATCCAGCCGTAAATAAAAGTCCTGACCAAACAGATTCTTTTTAACCCGTAAACCAAATCCAAAATCCATTAATACATCATTGGAGAATTTTCTGCCATTATCAAAAGTTTTAGACCCGGTTAAAATACCAACATCGGTAAACAGAGCTAATTCCGCATAAACTCCCACAATTGTTTGGGCGTAGTAACCTTCCAGGGAAACCGAACCGGCTCTTTCTACCCCGGGATATCCGGCATACCCCCTCAGGTTGACATCCCCCGGCAGGTGATATTGATTTCGCAGGTCGGTCTGACCATAAAAACTGGATTTATCCCGTAAATAGAATTTCTGGTACAAGTCGCCGGAACCGGCTCCTTCCACCGTGTACCGTTCCTGGGTAGGGACACCATCGGAATCCGCCCAGATCGCCCCGGCCATTCCCCGGCCCCGGATACCAAATTTTTTAAGGCGACGTTCAAACTGATCAATGATTGTAATGCGAACAAAACTCCAATCAGACCAGCCACCGGGCGCTACATCAAGCTGTAATTCAGATTCAACCAAACCAAAATGAGAATTCAGACGGGAAGAGAAAACGGTTGTTTTCCCGTATTCGAACAAATCAGAGCGGGTAGTATCCACAACATTGACGTATGAAAATCCCCAGGATACCTGATCCAGCCTGGTTAGCGGAAGCGATACGTTTAAAATGTGAATAATATCAGCACTCGCCGATTCTACCGCACCGAGATAAAAGGCTTTGTAAGAAAAAATAGTAGCCGGGTCCCGTAATGGATTTCGCCTCCACCCCTCGCTAAACCAGAAAACTTTTCCCGATTTAGTACCCACATTCAGACCCCCCTTCAGATTCTCCCAGGGCCCGTATTTCCGGTTAACCCAGATTCCGGGCAGATAACCATCCTTCTGGTGATATTGAAGGGTAGGAAACCATTGAAGTACATATCGGTTCCGGGGTCTATAATTCATCCCCGGTTTATACAACATCATTTCGGTGGGCATGCGCCCGGTCCAGTTATTTCTGAAATCGACGTCGATTGTTTTGACCTCCGGATCCAGGGTAGCCCTTAGCGGTTCAACGGGAACGGAAAAAATAAATTCATCCTCTACTCTCCATTTTTGATTCCGCCACCAGGTCCGATAGGTGGAGCCATCCTTTAATTGAACTTCCACCAACTGCGGTAATTCACGCTTTCCATTGCGATGAATTTTCAAAGTCACTTCCCAGGTACCGTCAGCCTGTTTGACTTTTTTCCACCCTTTAATTCCATAGTCCAGGATTCTGGTGTCATGCAGCCAGGGTCGGAAAAACCAATCCAAATCATCCCGGCTGACGTCTTCCATTGCATCAACGAATCTGGTTTCATTGGTATGTTTTAAATTCCAGCGACGGTAATACTCCTGCATTCCTGCCAGGAACAGCGAATCTCCTAAAACATATTTTAACTCATCCAACATCAGGGATGGTTTAGTGTAAGCGTTAAAACGATAACCTCTTCCATCTTTGAACATATAGGAGCTACGGCTCACTGGCTCATCTTTTCCACCGGTAACATATTGAATACTGTACCACTGATTTCGCCCCAGACTACTGCCGAATTTCCAGTGCTTTTTTCCCCAGGGCTTCAAATAAGTTGCACTATTGATATCGAAACCACGGGGACCATATTTATTCATCAGATACCATCTGGTTTGGAAGGTTGTAAAGCCTTCATCCAGCCAGGCCTCCCGGATCTCATTATTTCCCAGGATACCATAAAACCAGATATGGCCGATTTCGTGAACAATTAAACCCTCAGATTCGCTGCCATTCATAACCAGCATGGGATATTCCATCCCGCCGCCCTTTAATCGATCGGTAGTAGTTACCTGCGGATAGGGGTAAAGACCAAATTTGGTACTCAGCCACTCCAGGGTCCATTCCGAACGATCAACTACTTTTTTAGTCCATTTTTTCCCGTTTTTCCGGTTGAACAGAACATTAACATCAATATTGTTCCAGCTTCCATGTTCATAGAGAAAATCAGGAGAAGTGATCCAGGCAAAATCGTGTACTTTTTCAGCATGAAAAGTGACCACCCGCCGTTGTGAAGAGTCCGGCACTTCATACTGTTCTTCAAAATCAGCGAGCCATTCATCAAAAAGTTGGCTTGTATCAACACGGACACTTTCCCACCCCGGATCACCGCTGGTCACCACGCCGGTTGCTCCGACAATATAGCCGCCTGGAACGTCTACAGTTACATCAAAGATGCCAAATTCACCGTAAAATTCCCCTTCAGCGTGGAAAGGTATATTATTCCAGCCGGTTTCATCATAGACCACCATTTTGGGATACCACTGAGCTAAATTATATTGCTTTCCCACCCGACCAGCTCGCTCCACCTGTTCACCGATTTGATGGGTCCAGTCCAGATCAATTATAATTGAATCTCCGGATGCCAGACCCCTATTCAACCGGGCTGCTAAAATTGTGTCATCAATTTTAAAATCATCCGCCAGGGTGATTCCCTGTTGAGTAATGGCAAAAGAATGAATATCAACTTTACTGAAATACGATTCCATCCCTTTGGTGAAATTTGCCGCCCGGCCCCCACGACCCAGTCGCTGCAGGTATTCACGCTGTTTAACTGACCCTTTCTGAAAGGCGTTCGGATAAAGATGCATATAAATCTGATGCAGTGTATCCGGTGAATTATTTACATATAAAATACGGGAATTCCCGCCAACCGTATGAACTGCCGTATCGAGCTTGACATTCATAGTATAATGAACAAACTGTTGCCAGTAAGCTCCATTTCCCCAAAGCAGATTCGTAAGAACCAGTGGAAAAAGAATGAACAAATACCAGGGTTTAGATTGGGGTATTTTTTCCATTACTTACTGTAAATAGGGTTTTAAATCCTTGTAAAATATTTCCTTTGTCCGTGCTCCAATATAACCTTTGACAATCTGCCCCTCTCGATTAATTATTAATGTTGTGGGTAGTCCGTTAATTGGTTGACCAATTGCTTTCCCGTACAGGGAGGTTACTTCCATGGTCTCATTTCCCTTCACATCGGTGAGAACGGTATATTCCATCTTCCATTCTTTCATAAATTTAGCAATATCCGCCTCCGTACCGGAAGTTAATGTAATTCCAACGATCTCCAGACCTTCATTTTTATGCTCCGCATATAAACTGTTCAAATCCGGGATTTCCGCACGACAAGGACCGCACCAGGTACCCCAAAAATTCATTAGAACCACTTTCCCTTTTAAATCACTTAACCGGAACAATTTTCCGTTAACTTTCTTCAGGGTAAAATCGGGAGCAATAATCGCCTTAGGTTCACGCGTATTCTTCCGTTCAGTAATTATTTTTTTCACAATTGTGCTGGGAGTAAAGCCGGGGGCTTGGGGAGCTTGTTTTTCCGTTTGTCCGGTACTTGCCGACAATAAAGAAAAAACAAATAAAGTAATAATTGAAAAGTGGTTCATGTAATTCCTTTCTATCCGGCTAATCCAAAGTCAAGAAAATCTAAGAATTTATCCAGGTCTCTGGTCATTCCCGGGAAGGTGACAATAACTTCATTCTCCGGGCTTAAGATAACATAGAATGGCAAGGCAGCCGTGCCAAACCGATCAATTTCATATTGTTGGTTGGCCCGATAATTTTCACCACCATCCGTATATAATTGAACCATTACCATCTCATTAAACCGAGCTTTTACAGCAGGATTAGTGAAGATATTGGCTTCCATCCAGCGACAATTCGTACAGGTATAGCCAGTAAAATCAATAAAAACCGGTTTCCTGGTTCTACGCGCTTCTAACAAGCCGGCTTCCAAATCGTTATACCAGTTAAATTGTTCTGCTGTGGAAGCACCGTTAGTTTTCACCGCCCCGGTTTCTGCTTCGATGATTGGCGGTAAATAGGAATAAATCAGACCATTGATTTTTTGTCCGAATAGGCCGGAAGATAGATACAACCCAAATGTTAGGAACCCAAGACTCAACAACATCCGCGGAGCGCTGATATACTCTATTTTTGAATCATGTGGTAAACGGATTTTACCCAGGAGATAGATACCGGTAATCAACATAATGCCAGCCCAGGTCGAAAGGACCATTTTATGGGAGAAAAAGCCCCAACCCCAAACCAGATCCATATTGCTTATAAATTTAAAAGCAGCAGCTAATTCCAGAAAACCCATTACAACTTTAACGGAGTTTAACCATCCACCGGATTTCGGCATTTTAGCCAGATATTGGGGAAAGAGCGCCAAAAAGAAAAACGGTAAAGCAAAAGCGGCACTAAACAACACCATACCCAACATCGGCCAGAACCACTGGCCCTGAGCAGCTGCCACCAGCAATAACCCCATAAATTGCACTGTACAGGTAAATGACGTCAAAGTGAAGGTTACAGCCATGAACAGGATACCAGCATAGCCTCCGCGCTTTTCCTGTTTCAGGGAAAATTGCCTAAGTTTCGCCGGTACTTGAATTTCATACATCCCAAACAACGACAACGCAAAATATACAAATAAGGCACCGAGAAACAGATTAACCCAGGGATTGGCAGCCAATTGATTCGCCCCGGAGGCCCCCAGGGTGATGGCTAAAATAAATCCTAAAATACTAAAAGTCGCAATAATTCCCAGTGTATAAACCATGGACTGTTTAAGCGGATGACGACCATCCACTTCGCCCTGCTGGGTAAAATAAGACACCGTTATTGGTATCATGGGAAAGACGCAGGGTGTCAGTAAAGCTAAAAAGCCCATGGAAATTGACAGAAATACAAAGGACCAGAACCCCTTGCTGATTAGATAGGCCAGATTAAGGTTTCCCGGAGTTGCTACCGGTTTTACCGGTTCAAAATGTGTTTTTTCAGGTCGCGGCGAACCATCTTCAATGTTCAGAATAACAGTAACGCTGTCTTCCCGGGGGGGATAACAGATACTGGGATTACATACTTGATATAAGACCGTCGCAGTCAATTCCTGAGGGCCTAGCGATAAATCCTTTTTTAACAGCACCGGCACTTTAAAATTGGCGCCTCCGGCATGGTACCGGGTATTTGTTTGAAAACCCTCATCATATTTTTCAATGGGCGGATCTTCCTCGACCACTCCCACAGCTTCCACTCCCGGACCAAAAACATGAACCGAAGTAGCAATCGGGCCTGTTCCAACATCTCTAAGGGCGTAGATGTGCCATTCAGGATCCATCGCTGCATCAACTTTCACACGCACTACCTCCCCAGCTCGGGCTGGCCCGTCCACACTGGCGTTGATCGTCACTGGTGTACTAATTTGTGCCTGGAGAATACCGAATAACCCCGCTGTAACAATCAAATTTCGTTTATTGAACATCTGCATTTTTTTCTAATTAGTTGAAAAATGAACTCAAAAGTAACAGGATTATTATTAGCGACCAAACCAATGTTTGAGTGAATTCCATAAACCGGATTTCAGGCGAATTTCCTTTTTTAACCCAGGAATTGAGTCCTCGGCTGCCCGCCGACCGGCCTCTAATAATTCATCAAATTTATCAAATCGTGACCAACGATAGTCCCTTACTTCCGGTTCAATAATAAAATCCGCTTTTTGATTTAATTGCCGGGCCAGATTTAAATAGGTTGATAAATCAGCCCGCATCATAATTTCGTAGATATTGACCCGCTCTAATTTGGGAACCCCCTTACGGCTGATATCGATACCCAGAATAAAATCAACGGAATCGCTGAAAACTGCGGTGGGCAAAGGCATACTGATTCCACCATCCACGATCAATTGCTCATCGAATTCAGTCGGTTCGATATAACCGGGAATAGTACCACTCTGGACAGCAGCTTCGATCAAATCCCCCTGCTGATATAAAACTGGTGCGCAGGTCTGTAAATCAGTAGCTACGACGGTCAACGGAATTTGCAATTCCTCAAACGTTTTCACCGGAATTAAAAAATCGAACGCCTCCCGCAACCGGTCTTTTTTTATAATTGACCTGCGGTGAAGCGACATGGCTAATACAACCTGATCCTTTACCCGTTTGGCAATTTGATCAAATACTGAATGGGGATCTCGATCTTCAATCAACCGGTCAGTCCCCAAGTTTCGGTAGGCATTATCCGTTAGAAATTCCTGAAAGCGTTTTTCAATCCATTCCGGATCGAGGGTCGCAGCATACATGGCACCAATTACGGCGCCGGCACTGGTTCCCGCCACTTCACTGATTTGGATTTTTGAACGCTGAAGAATTTGCAGAGCACCAATGTGAGCCGCTCCCCGGGCACCACCACCACCAAGGGCCAATCCAAGATCCAGGTTAAGCATTATTTCTCCAGTGCTTTACTGCGAGGTATAATCCGAACTGTCATTTCAACCTTATCAAAAGGATTGTCCTTGTCCGGGCCCTGGTAGTCCGAATTTTGTTTTTGCGGCGTGTCTACATTCACGATAGAATCGATAACCGCCAAACCCTTTATTATTTTTCCAAATACCGTATATTTCCGGTCCAATCTGGGTACCGGTTGAACGCAGATAAAAAATTGACTGGAGGCACTGTTGGGATCCTGGGTACGAGCCATGCTGAGGGTACCTCTTACATGCAGGGAATCATTAAACTCAGCCGGTATGGTCCAGCTAGAGGAATCATCTGGGTTTCCCATGCCGAAATATTTTCCTGCTCTTCCACCGGTTCCATCATTTAAACGATCTGTATCTTTTGAATTTGGGTCTCCTCCCTGAATAACGAATCCCGGTATCACCCGGTGAAAAGTTGTGTTGTTAAAATATCCCTCCCGGGCCAATATTTTGAAACTCTCTACATGTTTGGGAGCAATTTCTGGGAAGAACTCCGCAACCATATCACCAAACTCGGTGGAGATAACGGCTACTTCTTCATCCCTGGAACAACCGGAAAAAACCAAAACAGTGAAAAATAGTATTAATAATAGTCTCATTTTAAACTCCTGCTTCCCGGTTTTATTGCCGGGATTTGCTTTAATTCAACCGGTACCTGATCTTCAGGATATGTAACTAGATCCAGTTGAACAACAGAATACTGGTCATCCGTCAAGTGAATTTTCCCACCACTTCGATTTACTATTACACCCACACCTGTGAGGTTTCCACCAGCTTTCCGGACGATCTCAATCACTTCCTTAACCGATCCGCCAGTCGTAACCACATCTTCAACAACCAGAACATTTTCACCCTGGGAGATGGAAAAGCCGCGGCGTAAAGTCATCTGCCCGTTTTCCCGTTCGGTAAAAATGGAACGTACGCCTAATTCTCGGCCGACTGCCGAACCAATTACAATACCCCCCATCGCAGGGGAAATAACCAGTTCAACATTTTTAGAACGAAAATGTTCAGCTATTATTTTTGAAAACAGTTCCCGATATTCAGGATGTTGGAGAATTTTGGAACATTGAAAATAAGTTGCACTATGAAGGCCGGAAGTCAGAATGAAATGACCTTCCAGTAATGCGCCGGTTTTTTTAAACATCAAAATAAAATCTTCAGGATTCATCAATGAATCTCCGCATTTTTAAAACGTAATCTAGGGCGGTCGAATGAATTGCCGCCTTACTTAAATCTCCGGCAAAACTGATGCTCCTGGAAATATTGATTAATGCTGACCCACCGCGGTAGCCTGCTTTAATCACTTTCTCCAGATTACCGCCCTGATGCCCGATTCCGGGAATTAATAATGGTAAATCCGGGGCCCATTTCCTTACAGTTTCAATTTCCCGGGGAACAGTAGCACCAACTACAAGACCAATATTTTGATTGTGATTTAGTTGGACCGCTAATTTTGCTATCACTTCGAAAATTTTTCCTTCCGGAGTTTCCAAAGTCTGAATTTCATTGGCGGATCGGTTAGACGTTTTGCACAGTAGAAAAACACCCTTTTCAGGATTAGTGCTGAATGGAGTGATTGAATCTGATCCAAGGAACGGATTCAGGGTAACCGCATCAAAATTAAAATGGGAAAATAAACTGAAAGCATACTGCTTTGCAGTACTGCCAATATCGCCTCTTTTTGCATCACCAATTACGATTGAATCTGACTTTAATTGCCTGACCAGCTCTTCCAACCATTTAAACCCTTTACTGCCCCAGCGTTCAAAAAAAGCAAGATTGGGTTTATAGGCAACAGCCAGTTCTTTAGTGGCGTCGATAACCTTCTCAGCGTGCTTTTTTAAAGTATCTAAAGATGCAGTTTGAGGGTAAAAAAGATCGGGGTGCATATCCAAACCAACACACAAAAGCGACCTTTTCGCTTTTATGGTATTTAAAAGCCGTAAATTAAAGGGTACCATTAATACTGAATTTAGCCCAGTTTGATTCTGAGAAAAAGATCGAACAATGAAACCATTTGCTTCGTGAGGAAAACAAATATTGGGATTAATTATATAAATTCAGAGCGGATTTTCAGTGATTTTGTTCTATTGAAGTTATGAAACAACTGACAATTAATACCGGCGAAAAATCTCAAACAAGAGTCATTGCCTCCAGTGGCGTATTTCAGATTGAATTATTAAGACATGTTGGTAAAATTGATTATCCTCAACTAGTTCATATTTCAAAATCATTAGCAAAAAAATATGGTGAAAAGGCAATCCTCACAAAATCCACCATTCATAAATATTTTAATAAACCAGGGTCGCTGCCATTCATCGCCCGTTACCGGGGTGAAATCATTGGCTATATCATTGGTGTTCCGTTGGAGGAACTGAGTCAGGAACCCTGGGCACGCTTGGACGAAAATTTCGGAAAACACAATACACTCTACACCTATGCTTTTGTGATTCAGTCCCAGTACAAAGGGAACGGGTATGCCAAAATGCTGAAACGGGTCTTTCTCAGCTGGGCGAAAAAACGTAAAGATATCCATTACATCACCGGCCACGTTAAACTGGGAACTTCCAGCCGTTTTTCCGGCGACATCCGCATTTTGAACCGGGTAGAAAACTGGCAGGGAACCGGGGAAACGTTCGAATATTACCGACGCGATTTAGGTTCCGATCAGCTGCTGCCTCCTAAGCACAATCCCCCCCTGGCGAATAAAATTTAATCCCTTTTCTTTGTAAGCAGACTGACACAGACCAGCGAAATGACCGATATGGTAATCGCCGGAATAACTTCATCCATATTATCATAAATTGAAGCGGGTATAATCTGCTGAATAAAGGCTGCTTCTTTCCAGACAAGGGTTGTTAGCGTTCCTGAAATAATTGAAGTAACCGCTCCGGCAGTGGTTGCTCTTTTCCAGAATAAAGCTGCCACCAGCGAAGGGGTAATGGCAGCACCATAAATTGTGTAGGCATAAAGCGCCCGTTCAAAAAACCCTGCTGACTTTTCGAATCCCCGTGAAATGATAAATGCTACTATTCCTAAAGCTAATACCAACAACCTACTCAACAGTACAATCCTCTTATCATTGGCTTTAGGATTAATATATAATAGATAAACATCCCTCACAAGGGTTGTGGCGGGAACCAGTAAAAATGAATCGGCGGTGGAAATAATGATCCCTACAATCGTGGTCATCATTATGGCGCCTAATAGTGGAGGTAAAATTCGATGAGAAGCATATATCATTACATATTTCCCGACCTCCGCATCGGGGATCATACTAGAGCTTACCCAGGCAGAAGCAATGATCATTAATTCCATCAGCGCAACAACAAACACCAGCACGATGGTGGCACTTTTTGCTCCTTTAGCTGTACGACTAGCAAAGAAACGTTGGTACATATTAGCGTCCCCCATCACTAATAAAAAAGGCGGTAAACAAAAATTAACGATGTCTAAAAAAGAATAAACTCCCCAGAAATTCATATGACTTTCTTTCCCCATCAGGGCAAATGATTCCGACATGCCAGCAAAACCGCCGGCTTTAATCAGTAAAATCGGAAAAGCAATTACAAATGTGACAATCATTATGATTCCATTACCCACATCGGTGTAAGCCACACTAACCAATCCCGCTAACATGGTATAAGCAATAATAAAGATTGCCGCAATCACCGTTCCCGTTTCTACCGACACCAGCGAAATGCCGTTCTCATCTGTGAGGACCGTTTTTAACACGGCTCCGCCGGCATTATACTGGTAACTGACAATCACCAAATAAGCTATTACCAGGGCAATGACACTTAAAATACGTGTTACGGATCCATAACGATCCCCGAGAATTTCCGGGACAGTGTATTTTTCAAAACTCCGGACTTTACCGGCGATTTGTGTTAACAACGCAATTCCCAGTACACCGCCCAAGGGTAAAATCAGTGCTGCCAATCCGGTCTCATAGGTTTTCCCGGCATTACCTAAAATAGAACCTGTACCCATCCAGGTTGCCAGCATGGTCCCGACTAAAACCCACGGAACCAGCGCTCTGCCAGCGATTGAAAAATCAGCCTGGTTCCTGATCTTATTAGCTTTGTAAAGCCCAATTCCAATCAGAGTAAACAGGTATAAAGTGATTACAGTAATATGGATCATGAATCTGTTTTTATGCTGATTATCTTAAAATTGTCCTTCTAATATTTTGCTGCTCAAATTCCCAAGGCAGACATGCGCAGAACGACCCTAATTTACATGAGCATGATTCTGTTTTCAGCAACAGTTTCCGGTGAACTCATTTAATCTTCGGCGAAAGGTAACCATTTGAATCATTTAGCTGATGAATCCAGCCCTTATCTTCAACAACATGCAGATAACCCGGTTGATTGGTATCCCTGGGGCGAAGAAGCGTTTCTTAAAGCTCAGGAGCTGGACCGTCCAATCTTTCTTTCTATCGGTTATTCCACCTGCCATTGGTGCCATGTGATGGAACACGAATCTTTCGAAAACGAACAAGTGGCCGATTTATTGAACGGTAATTTCGTTGCTATTAAGGTGGATCGGGAAGAACGACAAGAAATCGATCACTTATACCTGTCTGTCTGCCAGGCGATGACTGGTAGCAGCGGCTGGCCGCTTACAATTATAATGACACCGGAAAAGAAACCATTTTTCGCCGGTACCTATTTCCCCAGAGAAAATCGCTTCGGTCGTCCGGGACTGCTGGAATTATTACCTTCAATTATTGACACGTGGAAAAATCGCCGACAAAATTTGTTGCACTCCGCCTCCCAGGTACAAACCTTTTTAGAGCAAAATAATACCAAGACACTTGGTGCTCCCCTGCCGGAATCAATTTTCAAGACCACCTACAATCAACTCCACAGCCGCTTTGACAATCGATTCGGTGGCTTTGGGACACAACCAAAATTTCCATCACCTCATAACCTCTTGTTTTTGCTCCGCTACTACCGGATGACCGGTGAAAAAACAGTACTGGTCATGGTTGAAAAGACACTGCAGGAAATGCGCTTTGGAGGTGTTTTCGATCAACTCGGGTTCGGTTTCCACCGGTATTCAACTGACCAGCAATGGCTGGTACCTCATTTTGAAAAAATGCTGTACGACCAGGCCATGCTCACATTGGCCTATACAGAAGCATATCAAATCACTAGTAACGAACTTTACCGTCGGTCCGCTGAAGAAATTCTATCCTATGTTTTAAGAGATATGACCAGCACGGAGGGAGGCTTTTATTCCGCAGAAGATGCCGACAGCGAAGGGGAAGAAGGGAAATTTTATTTATGGACCATCCCGGAGATTAATAGAATTTTGACTGACGAGGAGGCCAAGCTAATTATTCAAATATTTAATCTACAGAACCAGGGGAATTTCCAGGCGACTGAAACAAATTCTTCCGAACAAAATATTCTGCACTTAAATAACAAATCAAGACAATGGATTGAAGCTGAAAATACGATCTCGGAGAATGACAAAACCGTATTTCAAACTGCCCGTGAAAAACTGTTCAATGCACGGGAAACCAGGATTCACCCTTTTAAGGACGATAAAATTCTAACAGATTGGAATGGACTTATGATTGCCGCCCTTGCCAAGGCCAGTATCGCATTCAATTCCTTGGAATACCGTCAAGCAGCAGAAAAATCCGCTGATTTCATTCTTCGAACAATGCTTAAGAAAAATAAACGGCTCTACAGACGGTTTCGAAACGGGAGTGTCGGCATAGATGCCTCCCTGGATGATTACGCTTTTATTATCTGGGGACTATTAAATTTATATGAAGCAACTTTTGATCTGAAATACTTAAAAACTGCCTGTGACCTGACAGAAACAATGTCCGCTGAATTCTGGGATAAAGAAAATTCCGGGTTTTTTCTGGGTAGTGATCAATCCGATAAGCTCCTGGTTCGGGCCAAGTCCGGTTACGACGGTGCTTATCCTTCCGGTAATTCAGTGGCTACCCTGGACATTTTACGTTTGGGGAAAATTACAGGAAAACCAAAGTGGAACGAAATGGCCGAAGAATCTTTTCGTCTCTACTCGGAGGAAATCCAACAATCACCAATCGGCTTTACTCTTTTGACAGTAGCTTATTTATTTTCCCGGGATAACCCTAAAGAAATTGTAATTGTGGGAAACCAATCCACAGCATCCACACAAACTGCCATCAACAAGATTCGCTCAATTTACTATCCCAATAAAATCATTCTTTTCAAAAACCTGGAAACGGATTCCGATGAATTAGCTGAGTTGGCTCCCTGGACGGAAACGCAAATGAGTATCGACAATAAACCTACTTTCTATGTCTGTAAAAATTTTGCCTGTAACCAACCGACCACAAATGTATCGACCGCAATTAAATTAGTTCAGGAGTAACCAGAGTTCTTTCTGGTTTAAATCTCGAATTACCGATTTCTCCGTCATTTAAAAATTTATCTTGAACCAATACTGGCCGAGTTTAAACAGCATTCATTAGGTCTTTCATCCTACAACCGAAAATACGTAGTTTGCAAAGAACAGTCTATCACTTGGCGACTGAAATAATTTTTTAAACTGGAAAATATGGATCTGAGTACGTTATGAAATTACACTGGAAAATCCTTATTGGGCTGTTTCTGGGTTTGTTATTCGGCGTTGTATCGACCGTATTTGGCTGGGGTAGTTTTACCGAAGCCTGGATTACACCATTTGGACACATTTTCATTAACTTATTAAAACTAATCGCCGTACCGCTTGTATTGGCTTCTTTGATTACGGGAGTTGCTTCTTTGTCTGATGTAAAAAAATTATCACGAATCGGCGGTAAAACAATTGCCCTGTACATCGTAACCACTACGATTTCCGTATCTATTGGATTAGTAACTGTAAATTTGATTAAACCGGGGAACTCCGTTCCTAAAGAGATGCAGATAAAGCTGCAAAAAACCTATGAAACTGCGGCCTCCTCCCGGCAAAATCTGGCTGATCAAGTCAAAGATCGGGGGCCGTTACAACCGATTGTGGAAATGGTTCCCAGTAATATTTTTAATTCCGCCTCCAGTAATCGCAATATGTTACAAGTTGTTTTTATTGCACTTTTTCTGGGTATTGGTCTGATTCAGGTACCAAAGGAGAAGTCCAAACCTGTTCTGGATTTTTTTGATGGGTTAAATGATGTGATTATCAAGTTAGTAGATATAATTATGCTTATGGCTCCAATCGGTGTTTTTGCTCTGATTGCCGATACAATTAACAGTGTAGCAGGAAATAACCTTAAAAACATCCTGGAGTTACTCAGTTCACTGGGTTTTTATATGTTTGCAGTAATTTTTGGCTTGGTGATTCATATGTCGATTACCTATACGGCAGTACTGAAAATTTTTACTAAAATGCCGTTAAAACGATTTTATCAGGGGATTGCCCCGGCCCAACTATTAGCCTTTTCCACCAGTTCCAGCGGAGCAACATTACCCGTCACCATGGAACGCTGTGAGGAAGAACTAGGTGTTTCGGAAGAAGTATCTTCATTTGTCCTACCCCTGGGAGCGACCATTAACATGGATGGTACCGCTCTTTATCAGGCGGTAGCAGCGGTATTTATTGCCCAGACTTTGGGTATGGACTTAAGCCTGGCAGCTCAGTTAACCATAATACTGACGGCGGTATTGGCTTCCATCGGTACGGCTGCTGTTCCTGGCGCTGGGATTATTATGTTGGTAATTATTCTGGAGGCGATTGGTGTTCCCAGTGCGGGAATCGCCCTCATCCTGGGTGTGGATCGTATTCTGGACATGCTGAGAACCGCTACCAATGTTACCGGGGATGCAAGCGTAGCCGTGGCCATTGCATCAACCGAAGGACAATTAAAAATAAGTTAGTCCATCATTATTTGGATTTAGCCTTCGGCAGAATTAAATTAAATTAGCTTTTTAACAATTCCCGCCTCAGTTTTTTGAATTTTTGGATCGTCAACCTCGATCCCTTAAGTTCACCTTCCAGGGTTGAAAAACAGGCCTTTCTTTGTTAAAAGATTAAGGACGTTTTGAAATCATGGAGGCCTTTACCGTTTCAAACGGATCCATTAATCAAAACTGAGGTGGGATCTTTTTGTATTTGAGGAAATTATCCGGGATGGAATTGTTTTAATATTTGATTGATCCGAATCTTCGGTCCTTTAATTCTGAGTAAAAGGTGATCATTTTTAAATTCCCGCTTAAGTACTTTTACTCCCTCCTGTGCCCGGACTAGTCCCCGGGCTTGCTGATAGGGAATTTCAATATCAATAATATGATAATCTTCATCCATGACAGTCCGGATTCGTTGTATCAGTTGATCTAAACGTAAATGCTGTTTTGCAGAGATCATCACTGCCTGAGGGTATTGTTGTTTTAAAGAAGTCAGAGTATTTTCATTGATTAACAAGTCAATTTTATTTAACACAAATATTTTTCGCTGGTCCTTAGCTCCCAATTCATCCAGTACTTCCGTAATGGTTTGTTCCTGTGCTTCCAGCAAACCTGACGAAGCATCCAGAATAAGCAGGATTAAATCAGCCTCTATCACTTCTTTCAACGTACTTCGGAATGTAGCAACCAAATGATGCGGTAATTTTCTTACAAATCCCACGGTATCACTGAGTAAAATATTATGGGATTCATCCAGTTGCACGGACCTGATGGTTGTATCCAGAGTTGCAAACAGTTGATCCTGAACAAAAACATTGGCATTGGAAAGTGCATTCATCAGCGTGGATTTTCCAGCGTTAGTATAACCAACCAGAGCCACCCTGAACTGGTCTTTGCGATGGGTACTTTGCGTCTCCCGTTCTTTATCAATTTTCCCCAACTCTTGCTTCAATTTTGCAATTCTATTCCGGATCAGGCGCCGGTCAACTTCAATTTGTGTTTCACCGGCTCCAGCCCGGGTGCCAATCCCTCCCATCTGCCGCTCGAGGTGAGTCCATTGCCGTGACAACCGTGGTAACATATATTCCAATCGGGCCAGTTCCACCTGAGTTTTAGCCTCCCTGGTTTTAGCATGGTGGTAAAAAATGTCCAGGATTAGGGCATTCCGGTCAATTATTTTTATTTCACCTGCCTGTTTCAAATAGTTTTTGATTTGCCCCGGACTCAATTCATCATTAAAGATGATCAGACCTGCTCTTAATGCTTTGGCCTGAGAAATAACTTGTTTTGCTTTTCCAACACCAATGAAATAGGCCGGATTGATTCGGGATAATTTCTGAGTGACAATTCCCACGACTTCACCGCCGGCTGTATTAGTCAATAAGGATAGTTCTGACAGTTGATCAGAAATTTCTTCTTCGCTGGAGTTACCGTAAACAGCACCAACCAAAAGTACTTTTTCCTGGTCATTTTGACTGGTCTCAATCATTTATTTTTGCGCATGGAATCAACTTTCGTCCGGCCAACGGCAGACTCAATAATCAGCATGGCAATAGCTAAAACCAGAAACAGTCTCCAAAGTGATTTCCCGTGGCGAATATTTTCCAGGTTTGCCTTTAAATTTTCATCAGCCTTTATCCACATGGTCCGGTCTTTACCAAGGTAGCTGAGTAATTTTTCCGGATCAATTCTATTGCCCAACTGTTCTTCCGGAGATAAATGGGTTGAAAATTGCGTATACATTTGGTCCTGGGCAAAAACGCTGTAACTACCCAATCTGTTGGTCTCCTGGATTTTCAACGATTCGGTAGTATAATCCGGAATTTTTAAAACGTTTAAACCGCCGGGCATCTGTACAGACCATTCTTTATTTATCAATTCACTTTTTAACTGAATCGTTTTGATCTCATCCACTAACACACTGCTGGTATTATTTTCATCGGTGGCTAACAGAATCATGAGCCTGTGCAGTAAAGGAATAGACAAACCCTTTATGGGTAAATCACTCCAAGCCAGATCCAGGGGTATCGTGAAATAAAATATTCTACCACCCCGAACGGGAATGTCAATTAATAAAGGATCTTGGTTATTCAACTGTAAAATAGAATATTGTCCTTTTTTTAATCGGACCTGGTTATACTTAAAAATATGCGGCAATTCCTTTTCCATGTTTCGCAGGTTCAGATCCCTGAGGATCGGATGTAATTTTTTACCCGGTTCTACGGAGAAAAACGAGCCTGCCTCAACTGAGTTAAAACCCTGTATTTCAGGTAATTTTAAATTCCGCTCAACGTCACTCCTTAAAAAATCGACACCACGATCTCCAGCGAACCAGATTACCCCTCCCCTTCGAGCCAAGAATTTTTTCAAATCCTCCACCGCTGCTGGATAAAGTAATGCGGGATCATGCAACACCAGTACATCTGTATTATCCAGATCCAGTTGATGGATTTCAGGTGTTATTTTCGTCTGAATATTCAGAAATCCACTTTGTCCGCTGATAGACTCCAAAGCCGTTTTTAATAAAAATATTTCATCCTGTGACTGGCCGAGAACCAGACAGGATATTTGGTCAGGGATTGAAAGTTCAAATGTCCATTTATTATCGAAAGAATAATCATCTTTCGGAATCTGCAGATATCCCTGAATTATGCCACTTTTCCCCGGATAGACTTGAAAAAGAAAATCTTTGACCCGCCCCGGTTGAAAATGAGAGACGATTTGTCCAACCCGTTCGTCATTCACATATAATTCCACCGGAACATTCCGTTTCTCCATGACCCCATTGTTAGAAACCCTGGCATTGAGTTTCAATAAATGATTGGGAAGACGAATTTGACTGACAGCTTTGACATCGACGATGGAAAGATTATCATCCACCGCATCCACACCCAGACAATAGAAACGCCAGGTTTTCAGGGTGTCAACAATATCCCGCCGCAGCGCCCGAGAGGGCAAAGACTGAAAATCACTCAGAATAAAACTTTCACGATTCGGCTCACTTACAGGTATAGTTTTCAGGACTGAATCAACCACTTCCCAGAGATTGTCATAAGACTGGGTTTGCTGAACTTTAGCGAGTGGTTCTTTCAGTTGTTCCACCGAGGTTAATTGACCGGAAAAAAGTTCCTGTGGTGGACAGGTTTGAAAAAGACGTAAATAAGTCAACCCATTAAAACTGGAGGTAATGGTAGAAATAGTCTGCTTGGCCTGATCTAAAAAAGACAATTGTCCTGATTTAACACCCATGCTGGCCGAATTGTCAACAAAAATAACAACATTGGATTCCTGTTCTCCAGCCGCCAAACCAGAATAGAAACCCCTTTGAACCGGTCTGGAAAACATTAATATCAGAAAAATAATGGCGGCTGTTCGCAGTAGAATCAACAGCCATTGCCGTATCTGCAGTTTTCGAATTGTTTTATGTTTTAATTCCTGAAGGAATCGAACCGAACTAAACTCAATTTCCCGGGTATTCCCCAGACTAATTAAATGAATCAGGATCGGTATCGCAGCAGCAAATAATCCCCATAAAGCAGCTGGATTTAAAAAGGTCACGCCGGAGTGAATCCAAACATCATTATCGTCATTCCCGCCCCCAGAGGCATCTTGAAATTATCATCCAGAGGGATCGGTAATAACTCCATAACCATTGCTCCCAGCGCACCGGCAACACCCAATGGAAAAGGAACCTGCTGGTAAAACCAGGCGATAACTATGCAAACAATCAGCCCTCCAAAAAAGCCCTCCAGTGATTTTTCCCAGATTTTATGTTTCCCAAAACTCATCCCCACCATAGCAGCGGCAAGATCTCCAAGGCTCATGAAGATCAGACTTAGAATTGCTACAGGCCGGGGAAATAATAAAACTGTAACCAGGGCGCCAATCATAACCCAAGATGCCCCTGTTAACTGAGCTTCCAGTTCATGCTGCCGGAGCATAAAATTGAACCAACGTCGAAAAATAAACCGAATCCATTTTATTCGATGCCTGCCAACATCAATAAAAATAAACAACAGGGTAAAAACACTTAATAGTTTTACAACCAAGTATTTGTCTGGTATTACTAATAGATAGGTTAGTGGAATAATCAGATTAAAAAAATGGATGGACTTGCGAAGATATTCGCTGGTTTGAATCATGGTTGATCCGTCAGTTGATCAAAAATATCCTGCAAATCAAGAACACTCACTACTATATCCACTTGCGCCGGTTCATCCAGAACAGTCCCGGAAGTTATAGATTGATCTAATACCGTGTACGGTACCAGATCTTCATTCTGACGATAAGATATTTTCCCAACCTTCAACCTTGCTTTGATCAGAGTTTCTTTTGCCTTTTTAAGGCTTAGTCCGAATAGTTGTGGTACCTGGTAAAAATCCGGTGGCAGTCCTTTACTGATTGTAATCTGCAGGCCCCAGCCTTTTTTCAATTGATCACCGGCCTTGGGGAACTGCCAGGCGACAGTACCTTTAGGATAATCCGGATTGAATTCGGTATAAAGCGTATCAATTTTCAAACCAAGTTGCTGGAGCGTTAATTCCGCGCTCCGACGTGATTGACCAACCAGATTGGGGACCAACACCATTTTTTCCAGAAGCGATATTTTCAAGCGTATAGTTCTGCCTGGTTTTACCATTCTTCCGGGTTTGGGAAATTGATCAATCACCGTTTCCGGTTCATAATCATTGCTGTATAAAGTGTCATAAACAACTACTTTAAATCCCTCAGCATCTGCTTCCCGCAGGGCCCGGTCAACCGATTTCAATCGCAGATCTAATACATATCGTTTTAAATCATGTCGAACATAGGCAGGCATAATAAAAAATTCAAACAGCGCAATAATAATTGCCACTACAAGACCAAAGGTAATAAAAAATTTTACGAAGGATTTTAACATTGATACTTTAATCTAACAGCAAACATTCCGTCGATTTTATCACGAGGAGGAAAAGTTTCTAACTGGCCGCGTTTCCCAATCCACTGTGGCGGTAACCATTTTCCTCCCTGCTCAACTTTAAAATGTTCGTTCAATTTAAGGAAAGCATCCACCACTTTCCAATTTTCTTCCTCTTCCAGCGAACAAGTAGCATAGACCAGAATCCCACCTGGTATCAGAAAATGACTGACATTATTTAAAATTTCAAGTTGAGTGACGGCAATCTGATTTATTGCATCGGGTGTTCGACGCCAGCGAATATCCGGTCGGCGCCCGATGACACCCGTGCCAGAGCAAGGTGCATCAACGAGAATTCGATCTGCTACCGGGAAAGAATCCGTTCGAGCATCTTTTTCAGCCCACCTAATGATTTCACTAAATTTGCCCGAACTGGAATTATTGATTGCCGGAATACGTTGCTGCCGGATATCATAAGCAAGAACTTGGCCTTCATTATTCATCCTTTCGGCAATATAGGCAGTTTTCGTCCCGGGAGCGGCACAAACATCCAGAACTGTTTCTCCCGGCTGGGGATCAAGCAATTCCACAATCCCCCCCGCGCCGCGGTCCTGAACCGCAATCTTTCCATCCAATAATAAGGGATGATTTCTGATTTTCTGGCCTCCGCTTCTAACCCTAAAAAAACGATCACTGTCTTCGAAAGGTCGAAGAATAATGTTTTCCTCATTCATCACGCTGTGGAATTCATCAGGTTGCATTTCAGTGAGATTTAACCGGATATCAAGCATTGCCGGCTGGTTAAAATAGGATATTAATTGTTTTGTCCGTTTGGCTCCGAATTGATCAATCCACCGTTCAACCAACCAATCTGGAAATGAATTCCACCGGGCATTCAATCCGATTCCTTTATCCTCAGGTATTAATGTATTTACATCCACTTTTGCCAGTTCTCTTAAAACGCCGTTGACCAACCCAGTAAACAATGGGTTTACCTGCTTGGTTAATTCTACCGAACTGTGAATAGCCGCATAGTCCGGAATAATTTTATCCAACATGAGTTCATAAGTTCCAATTCTCAATATCGTATGCACTGCCGGCAATAATTTCCTTAGGGGTTTTTCCAGAGCGGTTTCCAAGCATAAATCAAGTCTTCCCTGCCAACGGACTACCTCATTAGTTAAAACCAACAAACGATTGCGGTCTTCAGGCGAAAAGTTATGAGTTGAGAAATAATCATTTCGTATCTGTTTCAACTGAGTTCTGGTTTGATAAAATTGTCTTAAAATCGAGAAAGCATGGAAACGAACCGTCTTCATCAGCCGAAGTATTGACCAATTTCTATTGGAGCTCCCCGTAAATAATCCTCGATTGACATCTGGCGTTTTCCCTCCAATTGAATAATTAACGGTTTAAGCAATCCGAATCCAGTTCCAATAAACAAATGTTGTTTAGTTTTATTCACTACTGTGCCCGGTGCATATTCTTTTTCAGTTTTGATAACTTCTGACTTAAAAATTTTAAATCGCCGCTGCTTTAAAAAGGTATGGGCACCCGGTTTTGGAGACATGGCCCGAATCAAATTATGAATTTTTTCCGCCGTCCAACTCCAATTGATTAAACAATCCTCCGGTTTGATTTTTGGTGCCCATGAGACACTTCCGGGGTTTTGAGGGCGAGGTTTCAGAGTTCCCTGTTCAAATTTATCAACGGTCTCCAGTAATAAGTCAGCACCCATTAAAGCCATTTTTTCCGTTAGCATTCCACAATCTTCCTCTGGTTCAATTATGACCTTTTTTCGCAATAAAATAGCCCCCCGATCCACTTTTGGCTCGATTAAAAAAGTTGTTAAACCAGTCTCCGATTCCCCGTTCATCAAGACTCTCTGAATGGGCGCTGCTCCCCGGTATTTCGGTAACCAGGAAGTATGCAGGTTAATGGACCCCTTCCGTGGAATAGTTAATAATATTTCCGGTAATATTCTAAAAGCAACGACTACAAATAAATCCGGATTATGTACTTTTATTGATTCGATGAAATCGGAATCCGTCAGCGAAACAGGTTGAAACAGAGGCAACCCCAATTGAATAGCCGTTTTAACTACGGATGTTTCATCCGGTATTCGTCCCCTGCCCATCGGTTTAGGTGGATTTGAAACCACTGCCAAAACATCATGGGACGAATGATGTAACTCTTTTAAAGCGGGAATGGCTATGGCCGGATTCCCCATAAAAATTATCCGCACTTTATTTCAACCTCTAGTAGATAAATAAGAAATGACAATCCAAAAGAAGTTGAAATGATTCAGCTTACTGGTTTCATTGGAATAGTTAAAGGACGAACTCCTTCTTTCGTTTTTGCACCCGGTTTTTTGTATCCTGCTCAATTTCCTTCAGTTCTTTTTGAATCACCAAACGTTGAGCAGTACTGACCCGATCAATAATGAAAATACCGTTTAAATGATCCATTTCATGTTGAATCGCCCGCCCTAACAGTTCACTGAATTCTTCTTCAATAGTATTCCCGTCCAAATCCTGATATTGAAACGAAATTAATTCCGGTCGCTTGATTTCTAGTCGGACCTCGGGAATAGAGAGACAGCCTTCTTCAAAAACCGATTCACCCTGACTTCTGGTAATTTTACCATTGATAAAAATTCGGCGACTATTTTCCACGTCGGGTTCGTTCGCGTCGATCACAAACAAATTCATATCCAACCCAACTTGATTAGCCGCTAAACCAATCCCTTCGGCTTCATACATGGTGTCAAACAAATCGTTGACTAATCCCGGTAAAGCTGAAAAATCAGTAACTGGTTTACAGACCTTTCGAAGAATTGGATCACCGTAATGAACAATTTTCCTAACTGCCATTTATTTTAAGTTCCAATTTCGCTGGTGTCTTCATCAGAGACATTTTCTCTCAGTCCTGCTACTGCTGAACGATTTACAGTAATATTTGTATTCTTATCAATTTTCAGAGCCACCGAGCGATTATTATTTTTAAATCCAACAATTGTGCCGTGAATTCCACCAATTGTTACGATATGATCTCCTTTTTTCAAGGCTGTTAACATTGCTTGTTTCTGCTTTTGGCGCTTTACTTGCGGGCGAATCATCAGAAAATACATGATTAATAAAATTAATATGAACGGCAGGTAAGCGAGAAAACCGCCTCCCTGGGCGCCCTGACCAGCGAATAATAAGATGTTTTTCAAAATAAACTCCTGTTTTTAAAGGCGGAAATTACCGAGGAAATGCTGAATCCGGAATTTTAAACTTATACAAATCGGTTCATTTTTTAAGGAAAATGAATTTCAAAGACCGTACCAGCACCAATTTTTGAATTAAAAACCCGAATCGAACCACCATGTATTTCTTCAATGATTCTTTTTACCAGAGAGAGCCCCAAGCCCCAACCCCGATCTTTACTACTGAAACCAGGGCGAAAAATGTTCTTCCAATTTTTTAGGGGGATCCCTTTCCCGTTATCTTCAACCGTTAAGAATACCTGATTCCCCTTCTTATTAGCAGATAATTTTATTGTTCCTTGCTGTTCATCCTGAATTGCGTCAATTCCGTTGCGAATGACATTCTCCAGCGCCCAAGAGAAAAGGGTAGGATTTACATGAACAACAATAGATTCATCTCCCTCAATTTCCCAGTTAACTTTTTTACCCAGGACTGGCAATCGTTGGGATAAATACTGGGTTACATCCCGCACCAGCGGTACCAGTTTTACTTCTTTAAAAGTTGTTTTAGACCCCATTTTGCTAAATCGCTCACTGACCTGATTCAACCGGTCTAGGTCTGCTTCCATTTCGGTGATAATTTTAACACTGTCTTCAGGATGCGATTTAATACGCTCAATCCAGCCCATCAGCGCAGATACCGGTGTACCTAATTGATGGGCGGTTTCCCGGGCCATCCCAACCCAAATGTGGTGTTTTTCACTGTTACGAATGAATGTAAAACCGGAAAATCCTAATAAAATGAATAAGGCCACCGCTCCAATTTCAAGAAATGGCAGCCATTGCAACCTGCGAATTAAGACTGAATCACCATAATGTAAATACCCGAGAGGAATCGTTGTGCCCGACGTATGATCAATATATTCCAGCGGAAAAGGATTGTTCTGCCGATCCATCGCTCTTAATTCCTGAATTAAATCCTTAGTTGTTCTCTCAGATGGTATATTACGCCAATACAAAGGCTGATTATTAAGATCAGAGTAAATAATTGGAAATTGAACTTTTTTGATAATTTCGTCGAAAACAAAGTTCAGATTAGTATCTGATTTTTCATTTACCGTTTTGGCAATTAATTCAGCATACAATTTTACAATTTCACGATTATCATGCCTGAGTCGGGCCACGATCCATTGGGAATAAACTAACAGTCCAGCTATCAGTACAATACCTAAAAAAAACAGCCCGATTTTTATATTCGTGGCGCGACGGTACCAACTCATTGCTTTTTTCGCCTCAAATAGTAACTAACCAAAATCAACACGATTGAACCACTAAAGGAAGCTAAAGAAATAGATAAACCTAGTCGGAAAGATGAACGGTCATAAACAAATTCCAATTTATGTTCTCCTGAAGGAACCATAACACCCTGCAGAACACCATTGGTTTGAAATACATGAACAGGTTCACCATCAATAAAAGCACTCCAACGTAACGGATAATAAACTTCGCTGAGAACCAGAAAACCATCCTGCTCTGACTGCGTCCGGATTGTAATCGTATGAACTCCCCGTTTGATATCTTCCACTTTTCCAGGCCCAATACTACCTCCCTCCGGCAGTGATTCTAACAGATAGGCCACTTTCCCCGGGGTAAAGGAAGATTGATTGATTGTTTGCCAGATAATATCAATATTACTGATCGTTTTTACCTTATCTACAAACCAGGCTCTGGGGAGCGTATTTTGTAATTCGTAAACAGTTACCGGAAGTTGTCCACGCCCAGTTTTTAAAGATCCCGATTGAACTAACTTTAAATCGGGATGGTTAATTGGCTGGGGCGCAATTACATATTTGACATTCATCATTCTCAAAACTGGTAATAAACCGGCATTACGAGTATTCTTTAGAAAATCATTATAAACTTTCAACTTAGCAGGGTGATATCCGCCAACTGACTCAAGTCGAAAGGCGGTAAAACGGGACTCCCCAAACAAGTAACCCGCGGGATAAATACGAAACGTTGAAGAATCAGCTTTAAGAAACTTAATAATTTGATCCTTTTTAAAATATCGATCCAAAGTCGCCGTTGAGATCAGCTGGGAAGCACGCCCTGAATCCCGTTTTGGTTGAACAATCTTCAGATCAACCTGACCGATATCAATAACTGCCAGAGCAATGATTAAACCGGCAAAAACGTTTTGATGAATCCGATTATTAAACCATAACCAAACCAATCCGCTTACCCCAACGAGCATCATCGTCGATAACCAGGCGTCACGATACCAAATGTCCCACCGTAAAGCATTAATTGCCTGGGCAGTATTCATATCCTGGACGCGCGGTAACGGAAAATAAGATTTCACAAAACTTTCCAAGCCGGATCCGCCCAGAGTTAAAACAACCAGACTTAGTGCAGCAATTCCCGACAGGCCGAAAAACCATTTCGGCAGATTTTTCTTTTCCATAGAAACAAGATAATCCAAACCAAAAGCAGCGAGAATAACTACGTTAAATTGGAACAGAATTAAAATCATTTGCGGAACCCGAAATTTATCAAAATAGGGAAACAGGTAATAAAAAAGATCATAAACTAGGCTGAAATATTTACCGTAGGAAATAAGTAACGCTATGATCGAAGTAGTGAGAAAGAACCAGTGAATGGGTTGTTTTTTTTGAATTAAGCCCACAACCGCCAGAGTAAGAATAACAATACCCATGTAATTAGGATAATCGGTAAACGGCATGAATCCCCAGTAGGTCTGACCTCCGAATCCAAAAGCGGATGGTATCAGGAATGTCAACATTTCTTTAGGATGAAATGACCAGCTGGTGGCATAGCCATAGGCTGATGCTCCCAATTCAGCACCACGGATAGAATAAGGAGCATATTCAATTGAAGGCAGATAAACCAATAATGCGATACCAATCCCAAGGCCCGCAGCTGACAGAAATAGCAGAAAAGTTTTACTTGTTTGGAGACGGGAATCAGGTTTTTTAAGACCCATGATTAAACGCATCAATACGTAAGCCCCGATCAACATCCAGGTATAATAAGCGATCTGTGCATGCGCCCGCTGTAACTGAAACCCTAACAAAATCGCCAACCAACCAACATTCATTATGTCAGGTTTATCCCAAAGTTTAATCGTAAACAACAAGACCCAGGGGATATAAGCTGCAGTCATTATTTGACTCCCGTGACCGAAAACAAGCATAGTGACCATGTACGGGGTAAAAGCGAAGCCAATCGCAGCCAGGGAAGCAGCCCACCAGGAATATTTCAAATATTTCATAAGAAAAAAGCATCCTAGGGCAGCAAATAAAAAATACAGTATTTGAATAGTCATTCCTGAAAGAAAAAATAATTTAAAGAGATAATCGGGAAAATACAATTTAGAGAGATTAGTGAATGCTTCCGTAGTAGGCATTCCGCTGAAAACCCAGGGTTGCCATAAAGGGAATTCACCGCTCTTTTGCTGAAGGTCTTTCAAGGCAATGCCCAAAGCATGAGGATTCAAACTGTCCGGTGAACCGAAAGTATATCCTTTAAATATCACTGGATAAAAAAGAATAACCAGCAACAGGATAAATAATCCCAAAAACAAGAATAATTGCCGATGTTGGTTTAAATTTATTCTCATTTCTTCATTGCCCTTTTCAGAATACCCAGGCCCAGCCAAAAGTCACGATCTTCAGGTTCAAACTTAAGTAACCATAATACCAGGCCAAACAGAGAAAAAGAGCAGAGCGTGCTGATTGCCAGTGTAAAGATTGTATGATAATCCATAATTACAGGTTTTAATACTACCAGCAGTACTCCCGTACCGATACCAGCGATTACCGGTTTAAATATTTTTCTGTCTAAAAATGATAAATTCAAAAGGAAGCGAACTTCTATTACCCGTGCCAAACCGACTGTTGCAAGGGAAACAAAAGTCGCGATTGCAGCCCCTGTGATTCCCCACTTTGGAATTAATATAATATTCAAAATCAGATTTAATAAAAAAGCACCGACTGTATTCCATAAAACCAGTTTTGTATAACCGGACATACTCAAGGCCGGACTCGCGGCTCCAAGAATAGCCTGTAAAAATGTAGCTCCGGTTAAAATTATTAGCACCTGTCGGCTGGGTAAATAAGCAGGGCCGAATATGAGCATTACTTTAGCAGGATAAATTAAAAATATTAGGGAAATTGGAATTGCCATGGTCAGAATCCAACGACTGACCAAATGGTATATTCGAACCATTTCTGTACGTTTTCCCTCATGGTGAAGTTGAGAAAAGATAGGAGCATAGATACTTAAAAAAGATATCAATAAGGCTTGAAGTAAACCAGCCGTACGGGCGGCCGGATGATAAAGTCCAACTGTGGAGGCATCAGTGAAATACCCTAACATTAAAATATCCATCCAATGCATAAAAGTCTGCAGAATAATAACAAACATCAACGGGTAGGAATAACTAAGCAGAACTTTATCAAACGACGAAGCGATAATCGATTTAAATTGTACTTTTGAAATTCGTTTTAATATTATAAACATTACAATACTTCCCAAAATACCCGTTAATAACATCGGATACATGATAGCCGCTTCACTGGAAATGAACCAGTAACAGAGAATCATTGTCAATAAAAGCATCGTCGGATTAATAAACTGGGTAGTGAAGATTTTATATTTTAATAATTTGAAACCCTGGGTAGCAAAAGCGGAGATCAACGTAAAAGCGTTAAATGGGATTGTCAAAGCAAATATAATCAAAACTAATTGTAATAAATGAACTTCTTTTAAAACATTATTTACCAACCACCCGGATAGCAATATAAGCACACCAGCAATGACAATCGAAAAAATACCGGACATCTTAAGAGCAGAATGAATAATCTTGCGGACATCATCTAATTCTTTTTCAGGATCACGTCGGCTGACAAAACGCATGACTCCTGTTTCTAGACCCATTTTTGCGATTACTTCCGCGATCAACATAATAGAATTAGCGAGGGAATAAATTCCCAAGTATTCTACTCCCACCCAACGAGCCAACAGCGCAGTATACAGATAACGGTTGATATTTCCATACACCATCCCCGTAAAAGTAATCGTGGATTCTTTAGCTATTTTTTGTGCGATGTTCATTTATTAGCCAGATTATCATAAATATGCTGAAGCTTTCCAACTATTTTCCTCGGAGAATAATATTCTTGAACAACTTTTTTACCACGTTTACCTGCACGAATTAATTCATCTGGCCTTTTAAGTAAATCTATACATAAGCTTATTGTTTTATCAATTGAATCTTCAATCCACAGACCCTCTTTTGGACTAAATGGTATTCCTTCAGCCCCGACTGTCGTCGTACAAACAGCTGTGCCACATGCTAAAGCATGGGTATTCTTCATTTTTAACCCGGCGCCTATGGTAATCGGCGCCAGAAAAAGAATCGCTTCTCCGATGAAGGAATCAATATCTTCAACGAAGCCAAAATACTGAACGTTTATCATAGTCCTAATTTTATTATTTAAATACTTAGGAAGATATTTTCCAGCAATTTTCAGTTTTAATTCCGGAACTTGTTTTTGTATCCCTGGTACTATTTTTTCTAATAAAATATCAACTGCTACTATATTTGGTTCTCTATTAAATGACCCTACAAAACAAAGTTCCTGTTTATTTTTCTTCTTTGGTACATTATTTATATAGATCTGCGGTGGTACAACATCAATTGGAGGCAGATCAATCCAGTTGTCAATACAATACTTTTTATCTTCATCTGTCAATGTAATAATACGATTAAATTTCCTCATCCATAGATGTTCCTGTTTTTCCATTATTTTATAAATCTTCTTAATCTTTAATCGTTGAATCCATTTCTTGGCATTTTTATAACTACGTTCATAAACCTTTGTTAAAATATCGTGTTGCATAAGTATCTTCGGAATAGAAGGGAAAAGATAGACATAATGATGCATTACATTATATTCAAATTGAACAATGTCGGGCTGAAAATTATCATTGATCTTAACAAGGGTCTTTTTCATTGAACGCCGATTATATTTAGCAGTAAAAAAAGATTCTCGACCGAACATAGATTTCAAAATAGCTTTAAAATTGTTCACTATTCCCAAGATTATACCCAATAAACCAGATTGGTTCCGGTTATATTTAACCAGAACGATCTTTATTCCTAAATTCTTTAATTCAGGTAAATGTTCAGTTTCCTTTGATGATATAAAAGAAACAATTTGTATTTTGTGTTTTTTTGATAAGTACTTCACATTTCTAAAAATCAGCTGGGCACCAGCATGGCCACTATTCTCAGAAGGCAAATAGGGAGTAATGAATAAAAGATTCAAAATTTAACTATCTAAATATTTTGCAAATTCATTATCATCATTAATATTTAAATGAATCTTAAGTTTTAAGAGTATATCCAAATTTATTTAATACTTTAATGTTTTCTTTAGTAACTAATTTGCTATAGTTTTGATTAAGATATGAGTATGCATGATCTTGATTAATATATTCTATCAAGTTATTTAATAAATATTTTCCTACATTAATATTTAGATACTTAAAAATTGAATTCATAATATCATCTGGGTAGATTAGTAATTCTTCGTATTTTATTGGTAATATTCTGTCAGGCATTATTTCGATTAATTTTTGGGCAGCTGACATATATTCAATCCACAATTGGAAACAATCTTCAAGATTTAAACATCTAGCAGAATCTACAAATCCTTCCTTTTTTTGTTCAATTCCGATCGTTCTTCTTTTTATAAATAATTCCTTTTCATTTAAAAAACGATCGCTACTACGCCTTAACAAACTTAACGAAACGTCAATACCATGCCGGTATATATATAAAATTTTTGCATTCGGATATATTTCGGACCATAAAGGAAGTGTAAATGTATTCCTTGGATCCTTCCATCCCCATTTATTCCATCCCCATTTAAAATC
>JBHHUS010000016.1:0-33219 GCA_046861615.1 Fidelibacterota bacterium | reverse complement strand
TGATGGTTGGATTCTGGCAACTGGGGAAAATGATGTTAAAAAAGTGAATTATTATTTAATTAATCCTCACTGCCTTTTTCAGTTTAATCCCAAAGGTTGCGTATGAAGAATATGATATATATCACTGTTTTTTGTTTGGGTATCTGGGGATTGCTGGCCGGTTTTTTCCCCGGAATCAAAGTCGAAATATTTCTGGGCTTTCTACTGCCCTGGTTTTCGCTGATGGTGGAGATCCCGTTAATTAAAAAAACATTTATATCCAATCCGGTTAGCTTAACCAAATTGTTGATCAAAGGGTTCATGATTAAGTTTGTAGCTTACGGAGTGTATTTATTTGTAATTATCGAATTTTATACTTCCAACCCACATCCGTTTATTTTTAGTTTCGCTGGCTCATTTTTAGTGCTTCATATGGTAGAAGCCGGGGTGTTGAAATCCATAACTCAAACATAATTTTTCAATAACATCTTATGGTCTCTGGCGGCGAAAACAGTTCCGGGTCAAATGTAATGGAAGAAATTGGTGCTGATATAATTCACCATGTTTCCAATAGCTCTCCCGAGCACGCAATCATTAAACTCCCTGAAATTCTGGGGATGAATCTTTCAGTAACCAAACATGTCCTGATGATCTGGCTGGTGGCATTATTGGTTGGACTGGTTGTAATTATTCCCGTTCGACGATATTTAAAACAGGAACAACCCCTCCCGCGGGGGTTTATGAATGCTCTGGAGGCAATAGTGACCTTCATCAAGGATTCGATTGTTCTGCCAAATGTGGGATCTAAATGGGTCATGACCTGGACACCCCTGATATTGACATTTTTCTTCTTTATCGTATTTGCCAACGGGATTGGCCTGATTCCGCTGTTTGATATTGTGGGTGTGTTCGACCGCTTTATTTTACATACCGAATCCAATTCCATTGTGAATCGTCTGATGAAAGGTGGGCCCACAGCCACCGGCAATTTTAACGTAACAGCTGCTTTAGCCAGTATTACGTTTATTTCTATAATTATCGCCGGAACACGCGCCCATGGGTTTTTCCGGCACTGGAAAAATCTAGTTCCCCCTGGCTTGGCCTGGCCGGTTTATATCATGTTGATCCCCATTGAAATCATGGGAATGCTGGTAAAACCGTTTGCCTTAACCATGCGGTTAGCAGCCAACATGACCGGCGGACATATTGCTTTACTGGCGTTATTATCCCTCATGGCCATATTTGCAGAACTTTTTAACAGTTTCTTTGCCGGAGTTGGCGTGACTATTGTCTCGGTTCCGATGGCTGTGGGTATTTCGGCTTTAGAAATAATTGTTATATTGGTTCAGGCCTATGTCTTTACGCTGTTGACAGCAGTTTTTGTGGGTATGGCTATCAATGTTCATCATTAAATAACCTAACGGAGGTATCGTAAAATGGAAGTACTGCATTATTTTGGTGCTGCCCTTGGTCTTGGTTTGTGTGTGATTGGTGCTGGAATTGGCATCGGAAAATTAGCGGCTGCCGCCGGTGAGAGTATCGCCCGGCAACCGGAAGCCGCCCCCCAGATTACCGCAGCTATCAATCTGCCCCTCTTTCTGCTGGAAGGTGTGGCAATTATTGGCGAAGTATTCACATTTCTGATCCTGATCCTGAAATAATCAATAAAATAAACTGTTAATCAACCAGATTAGAGGTATCCCCAATGGATAATCCCCTCGTACAAATAGATCCGGGTTTGTTTATTTGGACGATCGTTACTTTCCTGATCCTGTTCTTCGTCTTGGCAAAATATGCCTGGCGACCGCTGCTGAATAAGCTGGCGGAGCGGGAGGCCATGATTAAAAAATCCCTGGATGATGCTGAAAAAGCGCAACAGGAATTGGAAAAGTTCAACCAGGAATCAGAGGCCATTATTGCCCGTGCCCGGTCTGAAGCGCAATCGATTCTTACGGAAGGTAAACAAGCGGCCGAAAAGGTTAAAAGTGAGATCATTATCAAAGCGAAGGAACAGGCGGATCAGGTGTTGAAAAATGCTGAAAAGCAGATTCACGCGGAACAGGAACAGGCTATTGCCAGAATCAGGGAGGAAGTAGTGGACTTATCCCTGGCAGTGGCGGAAAAGCTGATTCAGAAGAACCTGAGTAAGCAGGAAAATCAAACCTTGATTGAAGAATCGTTAAAAAAGGTTAGAACGTATGAAGCTTAAAGTCCGGGCTCGACAGTATGCTCAGGCGCTTTACGCCGTGGCTGAAGATATTCAGTCTCAAAAGGAAGTGCTGGACGCTCTCAATTTGCTGGTTAAACTGTTGAAAGAAGACCCCCATTTCCGGGCGTTTTTACTGTCAAAGCGGATGGTCAATTCTGAAAAAGTTAAAATCGTTGAATCTGCGCTGGGGGAACACTGCCATCCCCTGATTATCCGGTTTCTGGGTTGGTTACAAGGTGGGAAAATTATTTTAATGTTGAAAGCAGTGGCAAAGGCCTACCAGAATCAATATGAAACTGCCATGAATATTCTCAAAGTGACCGCTCATGTATCGGACTCACTAAATACCGAGCAGGTAACAGCAATGCGGGAGTCTTTAAACCAGGCCCTGGGGAAAGTGACCGACTTGGATGTAACAGTTGACCCAACTTTACTCGGCGGTATCAAGTTACGGATTGGGAATCGGTTCTTGGATGCCTCCATTCGGACTCGGGTGGATAATCTGCGACAGGATTTATTGGAAGCGTAAGTAGAAAAGGCTATTATGGAAATTAAAACTGATGATTTGACCACACTGTTGAAAAAACAGATTGAAAAATTTGACCTTGCGATTGATGTGTCCGAGGTCGGCGAAGTAATCGAAATCGGTGATGGTGTTGCCCGGGTTAGCGGGCTGGAAAATGTCATGAGCTCCGAACTGGTGGAGTTACCCAACGGTGTGTTCGGTATGGCTCTCAACCTGGAGGAAGATAATGTAGGACTGGTACTCTTCGGAAGCTCCCGGTTAGTGAAAGAGGGCGATCTGGCCAAACGAACCGGTCGGGTGATGGAAGTACCAGTGGGTGAAGGTATGTTGGGTCGGGTTGTGAATCCTCTGGGACAACCTATTGACGGAAAACCACAGATTAAGGCCACTGAATCTCAACCAATTGAACGAAAAGCCCTTGGTGTCATGGCCCGCCAACCGGTGAAACAACCCCTTCAAACTGGAATTAAGGCGATCGATAGTATGATACCTATCGGTAGGGGACAACGTGAATTGATTATCGGGGACCGGCAAACCGGAAAGACGGCAGTGGCCATTGATACTATTATTAATCAAAAATATACGCACGAAACTGACGAACCGGTTTATTGCATCTATGTGGCTATCGGACAAAAAGCTTCTACGGTGGCGTCCCTGATGGCAGAGTTGGAAGCTCACGATGCCATGAAATACACTACTATTGTCGCCGCCAATGCCTCCGATCCGGCTCCGTTGCAATATATTGCTCCTTACTCCGGTTGTACCATGGGTGAATATTTTCGGGACCGGGGCAAACATGCTCTGATTATTTATGATGACCTGTCCAAGCAGGCAGTGGCTTATCGGCAAATGTCTTTGGTGCTGCGTCGCCCTCCGGGTCGAGAAGCTTATCCCGGGGATGTCTTTTACCTTCATAGTCGTTTACTGGAACGGGCTTCTAAACTGACTGATGAACTGGGAGGTGGTTCTCTGACCGCTCTACCGATTATTGAAACCCAGGAAGGGGATGTGGCCGCCTATATTCCCACCAATGTTATTTCCATTACTGATGGTCAGATATATCTGGAACGCAACCTGTTCAACTCCGGAGTTCGCCCCGCCATTGATGTAGGTCTTTCGGTTTCCCGGGTAGGGGGAAATGCCCAAATTAAAGCCATGAAAAAGATTGCCGGAACCCTGAGGCTGGATCTGGCTCAATACCGGGAACTGGAGGCTTTTGCCAAATTCGGTTCTGATCTGGATAAAGCTACACTGGCTCAGTTGACACGGGGAGAACGAATGGTTGAGATTCTGAAACAGGATCAGTACGTCCCCATGGAAGTGGAGAAACAGATTGCCATCATTTTTGCCGGTTCCAAGGGTTTCCTAGATGATATTCCGGTGAAACAAGTGGCTGATTTTGAGCGTGGTTTATTTGATTATCTGGAAGCCAATAATCAACAGGATTTGGTTATAATCAGGGACTCGGGAGAAATGCCTGAAGAATTAGAAAAGCGGTTGGAAAAATCAATAGCGGATTATAAGAAGGGCTTCTTGGCCTGAACCAATGGCGAATCTGAAAGACATCCGGGACCGGATTAAGTCGGTAAAATCCATTCAGAAGGTTACCCGAGCCATGAAAATGGTTGCCGCTGCGAAAATGCGCCGGGCGCAGGAACGCATGGAGATGGCACGACCCTATTCCCACCGGATGGCTGAGGTGATTCAGCATTTATTACCAGATGTCGATCGGGATTTACTGCCGTTATTAGAAGTACGTAAGGTCCGCCGCTATGGTTATGTAGTTGTCACCTCGGATCGTGGTTTAGCCGGATCGTTTAATTCAAACATATTGAGGAAAGCTCAGCGGGAGATTGATGAACTGGGGCGGGATAATGTTGATATTTTCTGCATTGGGAAAAAGGCCCGCGACTATTTTACCTATCGTCACTATACAATTAAAGAATCCCACGTGGAATTCTGGAACGATCTCAGTTTTGCCCATGCCATTAAAATCGGGAACGGAATTATCAGTCATTTTCTAAGTGGGGAAGTGGATGAAATCCTGGTGATTTACAATGAATTTGTGAATGTTACCACCCAGATGGTTCTGACGGAACAATTATTACCCCTGACATACGAGAAGGGAACCACAACCTTTGCTGATCGGCTCTATGAACCTTCCAAACAGGAAATTGTACGTTCCATTGTTCCCAGGCATTTAAATGTACAGGTCTGGAAATATTTATTAGAATCCTATGCCAGCGAACAGGCCGCTCGAATGTTGGCCATGGAGAATGCCACTTCGAATGCCGATGATATGATTAGAAACTTAACACTTGAATTTAATCAGGCCCGCCAGGAAGCAATCACCAAGGAGATGCTGGAGATTGTCAGTGGTGCCGAAGCATTGAAAGGATAAGGGAAGATTACTATGGCGATTACCGGAAAAGTATCGCAGATCATGGGTGCTGTTGTTGATTGCGTTTTTGAAGACGGGCAACTGCCGGAAATCATGAATGCGCTGGAAATTGATCGCGGTGAAGATAAGAAACTGGTTCTTGAGGTTGCTCAGCATCTGGGAGAAAACATGGTTCGGACGGTGGCAATGGATTCCACCGACGGAATTGTCCGGGGCCAAAAGGTTGTCGATTCCGGGGAACCAATTTCCGTACCTGTTGGTCCCGAGACGCTGGGTCGGTTGTTCGATGTCCTGGGAAATGTAATCGACGGGAAGGGTCTGGTTGAAACGAAAAAACGTTATCCAATCCATCGATCAGCGCCGAAACATAAAGATTTAACCACTTCCACGGAGGTACTGGTCACCGGAATCAAAGTTGTGGATTTAATGGAACCCTATACCAGAGGCGGTAAAACCGGATTATTTGGCGGTGCCGGTGTAGGAAAAACCGTTTTGATTCAGGAATTGATCCGAAATATTGCCACCGAGCATGGAGGTTATTCCGTGTTTGCCGGTGTCGGTGAACGGACACGGGAAGGGAACGATTTATATCTGGAAATGACCGAATCGGGTGTTATTAATAAGACAACGATGGTTTTTGGTCAGATGAATGAACCTCCCGGGGCTCGTCTGCGGGTGGGACTTTCCGGCTTAGCCATGGCTGAGTATTTCCGGGATGAGGAAGGCCGGGATGTTCTATTGTTTATTGATAATATTTTCCGCTTTACTCAGGCAGGTTCCGAAGTTTCCGCCCTTTTGGGACGTATGCCTTCCGCCGTTGGTTACCAGCCTACCCTATCCACAGAAATGGGAGATCTTCAGGAGCGGATTACTTCGACCAATAAAGGTTCGATTACCTCAGTTCAGGCAGTATACGTTCCGGCAGATGACTTGACCGACCCCGCCCCGGCTACAACGTTTGCCCACCTGGATGCCACCACCGTTCTGGAGCGGAAGATTGCCGAACTGGGAATTTACCCCGCTGTGGACCCATTGTCTTCCACTTCCCGGATTCTTGATCCGCGGGTTGTTGGCGATCGGCATTACAATGTAGCCCGGACCGTCCAGGGGATCTTACAGAAATACCGTGATCTTCAGGATATCATTGCCATTCTGGGAATGGATGAGTTGTCCGATGAGGACAAGGTGACCGTGAACCGTGCTCGTAAAATTCAAAAATTCATGAGTCAACCCTTCTTTGTAGCCGAACAGTTTACCAATAAAAAGGGTCGTTACGTTTCTCTGGAAGATACGGTGGCCGGATTTGAAGCAATTATCAACGGAGACGTAGACGAGTTACATGAAAATGCTTTTTCATACGTGGGTACAGTTGATGAAGCAGTAGAAAACTGGAAGAAAATGAATTCTTAAACGATGACACGTACTTTCCAGTTAGAAATTGTAACTCCCACAAAGGCCCTGCAGGAGGATGCTGTCACTTATCTCCGTTGTCCCGGTGCCGATGGTTATTTTGGTGTTATGGCTGGTCATCGACCGGCCATGTTTAGTCTTTCGGTAGGTGAGATCAAGCTGAGGAAAGATAAAAAAGAGTTGTATTTTTCCATCGGTGGTGGTTTTGCAGAGATAGACGGGGATCAGGTTAAGCTATTGGTCGAAGCGGTGGAGCGGGCCGATGAAATTGATATAACCCGGGCGGAGGCGGCATTGCAGCGGGCGAAAGAGCGGATTGAAAAGAAATTACCAGGTACAGACGGATTACGAGCCAAGGCTGCTGTTACACGATCGCTGAATCGATTACGGGTGGCCGGTAAATAATTCCGATTCGGATAGAAGAAAAACCGCTCGTAACTTTCGAGCGGTTTTTTTTTGGATAATGAACGGATAATTTCGAAACGTTAGGGAAACAGGATTTAAAATGTGGAAACGGACGCATAATTGCGGTGAACTGAACAAATCTCAAATTGGGATCGAAGTGAAACTGAATGGGTGGGTAAATACGGTCCGACTGCATGGGCAGGTTATTTTTGTTGATCTACGCGATCGTTACGGTAAAACGCAATTAGTATTCAATTCCAATGATTACCAAGGAGATTTTGAGGCGGTCAAAAAACTTTCCATGGAGGATGTGTTAAGCATCATTGGTACCGTAAGACCGCGAGCTTCCCAGGCGGTAAACACCTCCATGAAGACGGGAGAAATTGAAGTAATTGTCTCCAGGCTGGAAATTCTCAGTGAAACCGAACCTTTGCCGTTTATTGTTACCGATCGAAACAGTGCCGAAGAGGAATTACGGTTAAAATACCGCTATTTGGAGCTAAGAACGGAAGAGTTGCAGCACAATTTACTCCTGCGGCACCGGACCTATCAGGCAGTCCGATCCTGCCTCGCTGATAATGGATTTGTGGAAATTGAAACACCGATGCTGATGAAGTCCACTCCCGAGGGTGCCCGGGATTATCTGGTTCCCAGTCGAATTCATCAGGGTCGTTTTTATGCCTTACCTCAATCACCCCAAATTTATAAACAGGTTTTGATGATTGCCGGGATGGATCGGTATTTCCAGATTGTTAAATGTTTTCGCGATGAAGACCTGCGCTCTGACCGTCAGCCGGAATTTACTCAAATTGATCTGGAGATGTCCTTTGTAGATGAAGAGGATGTCCAAGAGGTGGTTGAAGGTTTGACGCGGAAAGTATTTAAAAGGGTTCTTAATCAAGATTTACCGGCCGAGTTTCCACAGATGAGTTGGAAACAAGCCATGGACCTATATGGTACGGATAAGCCGGATACCCGCTATGAAATGTTACTTCAGGATATTGACCGGTTTACTTCCCGGTCAACTTTTAAAGGATTTAAGGGTGTCTCTGCGGTAAAGGGTCTGGTAGTGCAAGGCGGTAGTAAATACTCACGGAAAGATATTGATCAATTACAGGAACTGGTGAGGAAATACAAGGCCGGTGGTTTGGCTTGGATGAAACGGAATAACGGTGAATTCAACGGTGGTATTTCAAAATTCTTCAATACTGACTTATTAGAAGAAATGGCGGTTGAACTAAACGTATCCGACGGAGACATTATTTTCATAGTGGCAGGTGAGCGCCGGATTGTACAAACTTCCCTGGGATCGTTACGGACAGAAATTGCCCACCGGGAAGGATTTGTGCATTCCGGAAAATTTAAACCGCTGTGGATTTATGAGTATCCGCTGTTTGAATATGAAGAAGAAGCTGAACGTTATGTTTCCATGCATCATCCTTTTACCGCTCCCCGGGTGGAAGATGAGGAATTGCTGGATTCTGATCCTCTGGCGGCTCGTTCACGCGGTTACGATCTGGTTATTAATGGATATGAAGTGGCCGGCGGCTCGATTCGTATCCACACGTCGGAAATGCAGGAAAAAATATTCCGGCTGTTAGGATTAACTCCGGAGGACGCCCATACAAAATTCGGTTTTCTGGTTGAAGCCTTGAAGTACGGAGCACCTCCGCATGGAGGTATCGCTTTTGGATTTGATCGTCTAATTATGCTTTTGGCCGGTACTGATAATATCCGTGATGTGATTGCTTTTCCGAAAACTACCTCTGCCACCTCCCTGATGGATAATGCTCCCAGTGAGGTTTCGGAACAACAGTTGAATGAACTTGGTATTCAGATCATCAAGAAAAGTAAATCTAAAACCTAATACCTATAAAATGTATCCCTGAGATCCAGCAACCTTCGGCCACCTTTAAACATCCGGTAACCCGAATTCCGGCCCGGTGGTGGGAACCGGATGCAGGGCAGCGTGTACGGTGTATCCTGTGTCCCCGGTATTGCCGGATTCCTGATCATTCCAGGGGGTTTTGTTATTCCCGGAAGAATGTTCATGGTCAGCTCTACACAACTGCTTATGGATATTGTTCTGGTCTGGCCCCGGACCCGATTGAAAAAAAGCCGTTGTATCACTTTTATCCTGGGTCCCGGATTCTCAGTTTTGGGACAACGGGGTGTAACCTGGGCTGTAAGTATTGCCAGAATTGGCACCTGAGTAAAAAAAACAATTATTCTTCGGGGAATCGATCGATTCAACCGTCAGAATTGGTTGCTACTGCTAAAAATATGGGGTGTATTGGAATTGCCTATACTTATAATGAACCGATTATTTCCGCTGAGTGGGTCCGTGAAGTTGCCAGACAGGCGCATCGATCGGGATTGAAGAATGTGCTGGTGACCAATGGTTTCGTTACACCGGAAGCCCGGGAGGGAGTGTTTAAATACATCGATGCTGTCAATGTGGATTTGAAGAGCTTCAGCGAATCGTTTTACCGGAAGATGACTCTGTCCCATCTGGACCCGGTAGTGGATACATTGTGTTGGTTGATTTCAAAAAAATATATTTGGGTTGAGATCACTAATTTGATCATTCCCGGAGTAAATGATTCCCAAATTGAGTTAACAAATCTGGTACGCTTTATTATTTCTGAGTTAGATCCCCGAATACCGTTACATTTTTCTGCTTTTCATCCCGCTTATAAAATGCTCAATTATCCTACCACACCTATCCAGACCCTTCGACTCGCCCGGCGGATAGCCCGGGAAAGCGGGCTTCAATTTGTTTATTTAGGAAATATTTTAACCAGTGATGGGCAGTCAACTAACTGTCCTCATTGTAATTTACCGTTAATACTGCGAAAATTTTATCCCGTACGAGTTACTGGATTGGTCAACGGTGTTTGTAAACAATGCGGCATAAAATTACCAGGGCGATTTGTAAAGATGTAGGTTAATGAAATGAGCCTTATCCGCCAGCCAATTGCCCAATCTTTTTATCCTGGAGATTGTCGATCTCAAATTAAAAACTTTATAACCGGCTTTAAGGAATTGCCGGCATTACCGGATAATTTATGCGGAGCTGTTTTGCCCCATGCCGGCTGGTATTATTCAGGCGGAGTCGCTGCCCGTACACTGTTTCAATTGTCCCAATGCTGTCAACCGGAAACTGGTGTTATCTTTGGTACCGATCACTACGGCGTTGAACGGCATACCCTGTTTCCGATGGGGGAATGGGTGACACCATTGGGAAAACTGGCAGTGGATAAAGAAATTGTCCGACAATTAATCAAAGGACAGTCCGGGTTGTTGCAATGCGATTTCCGAGCCCATGAACCGGAACATTCTATCGAAGTATTAACACCCATGATTTATTACTTCTGGCCGGAGATTAAGCTGGTTCCCATCATTGTAAAACACGATCCAAGTGCTGTGTATTTGGGAAGACTGGTAGCAAAAATAATCCAGGGGCTGGGGAAAAATGCCGTATTTCTGGCCTCCTCCGATTTAACCCATTATGGTGCTGTTTATGGGATGGAACCGGCAGGATCAGGCCCGGAAGCTTACTATTGGATGCAAAAAAATGATCAACGAATGATTAAGTTGCTTTGTAATATGATTGTGGAACGGATTCTGGATGAAACCAATCAGCATCACAATGCCTGTGGTGGAGGGGCGTTGACAGCACTCCTTTCAACTTTAGTCAGTATCGGGGTGGATAGAGGGTTTTTAGTAGAATATGCTACCAGTCATGCTGAGCAACCACGGGAACATTTTCACACCGCAGTGGGGTACGCCGGAGTCGTTTACTAAAGATGAAAATTAATCAGGAACAATGGATAATTAATATCCGGTTTTATGAAGAATTAAATGACTTTTTACGCCCTTCTCAACGGAAACGGGAGTTAATTAAAAAGCTGAATCACCAAACCACCGTGAAAGATGTAATTGAATCATTCGGTGTTCCTCATACAGAAGTGGATCTGGCGTTAGTGAATGGGAAATCGGTCCCTTTCGATTATTTGCTCCATAATGGCGACCGGATAAGCGTTTATCCGGTATTTGAAAGTCTGGATATTTCACCTATGGCAAAGCTTCAGGAACGTCCCCTGCGTAATTTAAAATTTGTTACCGATGTTCATTTGGGGAAACTGACCCGGTTCCTGCGACTGCTTGGATTTGATGTTTATTATCGTAACGATCAAGAGGATTACGAATTATTACAAATCATGGAAAAAGATCACCGTGTTCTATTGACCCGGGACCGTCACCTGCTTATGCACAGAATAGTAGAGCGCGGTTACTGGTTACGTTCCCAAGATCCACCGAGACAGGTCCTGGAAGTCGTAAAACGGTTTGATCTTTGGAGAAATATTAAACCTTTCAAGCGGTGCTTAAATTGCAATGGTGTATTAGAATCTGTTCCGAAAAAGCGGATCCAGGATAATTTAGAGCCAAAAACAAAATTGTATTATCAAACATTTGTTCAATGCAGGAATTGTGAAAACATCTATTGGAAAGGCAGCCATTATGCCCGACTTAAGGAATTTGTAGATTGGATTATTACTCAAAACGGGAATGTTGACCTTTGAAAAATTCCTATTTATTCAAAGCAATTTTTTCAGTGTTAGAAAGTGGGTTAAAATTTCTAATTCAGGTTTATCTCCTGGGCTGGATCGCGCTTGCAGAATCAGTTTATGCCCTTCAACCGTCAATGCAGAATCCAAAACAAACTGTTATCCAGCAAAATAATGTTAATGACTGGCGTAAAAGGGCTCATGAAATGGTTGAGCAACAAATTACCAGTCGCGGTATATACACTCAGAAAGTGCTTCAGATGATGGAACAAACGCCACGACATCTTTTTATTCCATCGGAATTGACAGCCTACGCTTATGCGGATCTAGCCTTACCGATTGGAAAACACCAAACCATTTCACAACCTTACATTGTTGCTTTGATGACAGATTTATTGGATGTGAATTCTGATTTGAAGGTTCTGGAGGTCGGAACTGGTTCCGGGTATCAGGCGGCAATATTATCTCCGTTGGTCGCTCATGTTTACACGATTGAAATAATAAGCTCTTTAGCGGAGCGGGCGGATAGTCTATTGCAGGAATTGGGTTATAAAAATGTTACCGTGAAATGGGGTGATGGATATGCCGGCTGGGAGGATGCAGCGCCCTTTGACCGAATTATAGTAACTGCGGCACCGCCTTCCATCCCTGAAAAATTGTTGGAACAGTTAAAGCCGGGCGGGAAAATGGTTTTGCCGTTGGGGAAGGAATACCAGAAATTGGTTGTTGTTTCCAAAACATTAGACGGTAAAGTGGAACAGACAAGTGTTTTTCCAGTGCGCTTTGTACCGATGATTCATCCTGTCCAGCCGTTCAAATAGTCAATTAAATATTGTAGATTCTCCTTCGTGAATTCGAAGAGAACAGCGGTAATCTGTAATCCCACTGCCGGCAGCGGTTTAGCTCAAAGTCGGTGGGAAAAATTCAATTCTAAGTTGAAAACCAGAGGACTGAATTTTCACTCTGTTTTTACCCAATATCGTGGTCATGCCACTGAACTGGTTCGGGAGTTATTGAAGGATGGATTCACCCGTATTTGTTCTTTCGGAGGTGATGGAACCGTCAATGAAATCCTCCAGGGTTTTGTACCGCTGAATCTCGATGCTAAAAAGGATATTGAGTTAGTGTATTTGGGTGCGGGTAGTAGTAATGACTTTAATAAAAAATTCCCTGATAAGAAGGATTGGACGGAAAAAATTGTCAGTAATGATATCCGGTCTATCGATATCTGCCAGGCGGAATATTACACCTTTCAGGGCGAACCGGAATCCAGGTATTTTATCAATAATTCCAGCATCGGGGTTATTAGTCTGGCAGGTCAATATTTTAATGACGCCAGCGGGTTGACCAAAAAATTGAAACAGTTTAACGTGGATGTGGGAGTAGTAACGGCCGGATTGAAAGCCATTATCCATTATCAGCCGTTGGAAACTCACCTTACGATCGATGGACGGGAGGAAATCAATCAGCTATTCAGTAATCTGACTATATACAAAACACCCTATTTTGGCGGTGGTATGTACTTCAACCGCAGCGTGAAACAAGATGATGGAAAACTAGCCGTAGCGTTGGTAAGGTATGCTTCCAAATTGAAATTGATTAATCTTATCCCAGCCCTTTATGCCGGGACTGTATTTGAAAAGGAGGTTGCTGATTATCTTGAATGCGAATCTCTGCAGGTACATTCTAACCAGGCCTTGGCCATTGAAACCGATGGTGAAATAGTAGGTTATCCTCCCGTTCGCTACTCGATCATGAAACAGGCCATCCGGGTGGTTTTATGAATGATCAACTGAAGACCTACTGTGCTTCCGCTGCATTGGTGCGGGAAAAGTGGTTTCAGCCCAATCCACAAATTTCTCTCAGACTGTTGGAATTTAAAGCAGCAAAGGAGGTCGGGAATCCTGTTGTTGTGTTTATTCCCGGCTGGGTATCATTACCGGAGGGTTGGAAAATTGTTCTCCGGGAGATGACCAAGGATTTTGATGTTTATTATCTGGAAACCAGGGAAAAAGTAACCGCGAAGATTATGGGCAAGCAGGGTTTCAGTGTTCCTGACATCGCCAACGACATTGCCGCATTAGTGAAGCATTTGAAACTGGAAAACAAAGCTTATATTTTATTTGGTAGTTCCCTGGGGGCTACAGCCATTCTGGAAGCAGTGGCGCAGTTGGGGACGACCCCAATGGCTTTGATTTTAATTGGTCCTAATGCAGTTTTCCGGGTGCCAAAATGGGGTATGGTTCTTATTTATCTGTTCTACCCTGGATTTTTCTCTATACTGAAACCATTTATTAAGTGGTATTTAAAACACTTTCGATTAGATGTGAAAAGTGACCCGGCCCAGTATGAGAAATATTGCTGTGCCATCAATACTGCCGACCCCTGGAGATTGAAACGAGCGGTAATCCCCCTTTCCCGATATCAAATCTGGGAGTGTTTAAACCATATTGAAATTCCGACACTCATCATCGGTGGGTCAAAAGATGTACTCCACGAACCGGATAATCTGTTGAAAATAACGGAAGAGCTGAAACAGAGTACATACCTTGACCTGGAGACAAACTATATGACCCACAGTGCTACCATGGTACAGGAGGTTCGAAAATATCTTTCGACCCTTAAATCAGGATGAATAATTAGTGAATGAGGTTATAGTAAAAAGTTTAACGGAGGCAGATATCAAGGCCAAGGGGATTAAATCATGGCCTATCTGGAGTTGTGGTATGAGTGAATTTCACTGGGAGTATGAATTGCAGGAATCCTGTTATCTGTTGGAGGGAGAAGTAATCATAGAAACGGACGCAGGCAAACAAATAAAGATTCAATCCGGTGATTTTGTCATTTTCCCGAAAGGATTAAAATGTACTTGGCGTGTTTTGAGACCTGTAAATAAACATTATTCATTTCAATAATCGTTCCTGAAATATTCCGGTAATGCGTATTTTAATTCTCACAGCCTTAAAAGCGGAAGCTGAGCCAATCATCAATGCCCTGAAGCTGGTAAAAAATAAGACGCGCCAAATTTATGAAAAAGATAATCTCTTTCTGGCAATCACCGGTGTTGGTAGTATCAAAGCGGCCGGGAGGGTTGAACAGGTTCTAAATTCATTTGTTTATCTTGGCGATGTTTTGTTGTTGAATATTGGTATCGCCGGTGGTCCGCAACCAATAACCTCCATCGGTGAGATGATAATGGTCAATAAAATCATCAAAGCAAAATCGGGAAACATCTATCTACCTGATATCCTGATCAAACATGATTTGCCTGAAATGGGCTTGGTGACGGTGGAGGACAGCGTTGTTAATGGTTCCGGTGATATTCACTGTTTAGTGGATATGGAATCAGCATCAATCTTTAAAGTTGCTGCGGATTATTTACCGGTTCACCGACTGGTCTTTTTAAAAATTGTATCCGATTATATGAATTGTCAGGATTGGACTACGCTGGATATCCCGGAGCTGATCAGGATGAATCTGGGTAAGATTTTGTCCCTGATAGAATTATTTCGTAATCCGATGTTAGCAGAACGGAAAATACTTACTTCCAGGGATATTGAATTTTTAAAGCGAAAGGTGAAAGAAAAACGATTTTCGGTGACTCAGTCACTTAAACTATTTGAATCAGCAGAAGATTATTATATCCGCACCGGAAAACAATTAACGATTCTGGAGCGGTTCTTTAAACAAAATATTAACTACAAATGTGAGCGAAACCGCCTTTACCATGAAATCTGTCAATTCCTTTCTACCTAATTTTTCACATCTATATGTGGAAGAAAATGCGAGTGACTATCCTCTAACGCATGAACTACTAAAACGATATTCCAATTCGGTTTTTGTACCAATAAAAGATTACAAAACTGTTTTCAACCGCGGGAAACAGAATTTCCAGCTTCAAAAACGAAGTATGAAACTCATTCTGGCGGTAAAAAAGCCACCATTTATTTATCATGCTTCTAGTGTGCAACAAAATAGTGGCTTTCGTAATCATTATTACATAACACCATTAATCAATTGTCTCTACAATTGCGATTATTGTTTTTTGCAGGGTATGTATCCTTCGGGGAATATGGTACTTTTTGTGAACAGCAACGATTTTTTTTCAGCGGTGGGCGATAAAATTCAAAAGCGATCGTTTTCTTCGGAACCATTATTCCTTTCTGTCTCCTATAACACTGATTTAATAGCGTTCGAAAACATTGTTCCACTTTCCAGAGCATGGATTGATTATTGTAAACAAACAGAAGATTTAATCCTTGAAATCCGGACTAAAAGCGCTTTGTTCCAACCATTGGAAAATATAACTCCGGTTCAGAATGTTCTATTAGTCTGGACGCTGTCTCCTCAAAAAGTGATTGATGTCCATGAGAATAACACGCCGACCCTGGAACGCCGTTTAAAAGCTGTCTGGAAGGCTATTGCCGGGGGTTGGAACGTCCGTCTTTGTTTTGATCCTGTTATCATTTATGAAAATTGGCAAAGAGATTATGTAATTTTTCTGAAACAGGTTTTTGCTGCATTAGCTGCTGACAACATAAAGGATATCACAGTAGGAGTCTTCCGGATGAATAAGGGTTTTTTCCATCGGATTCGGAAGCAAAAACCATTATCAAAAATTTATTACTCGCGCTATGAGATTTATGGAGATATAGCGACTCTGCCATCGGAAGAACAAAAAATGGTCCGGGAGTTTATGGCAGAAGTATTAACTACCTATCTTCCCCGGGAGAAAATTCTGTTTTGGGACGGGTAGTAAATGAAAAAAAGCAGGAACGAAACCCCAATAATATCAACTTGTCAGATGTTGAATGGCTTTCAGAACGTCACGACGACTGACCTGACCGATTAATTCTCCGTGTTCCATAACCGGTAACCGGCGATAGCGTTTTTTCTGGAAAAATCCCGCCAGATCAATAATTCCCATTTCTGGATCGACCGTCACGACGTTGGTTGACATGAAATCCCGGACGCAGCCGCCGCCTTCACCATGGTAAGAGGAGTGTATCAGGGTTTCCATGGTATCAATTTCAGACAGCATTCCGACCAATTTGCCCTGTTTATCTAACACCGGAGCGCCGGAAATCTTATGTTTAATCAGGGTATCGATGGCAGCCAGTACGTTGGTTTCCGGTGAAAAGGTTACCAGTCTCCTGGTCATAATATCACGGACTGATTTCGGCCGCATCAGGATGAAGTTCCTTTTCTAGATTTTTTCTCAGTTTTCTTTTTTTGATCGACGAAATCCTTAATTGTATCCACAACTTTCGGTGCCAAGTCCATTAATTTAGTGGACAAATTTTCCTTATCACCGATGGTCATTAATTTGGCTCCATCTTTCCCAAGAACTATGAAGGCCATCGGTTCAATGGACCAGCCACCACCGACGCCCTGCCCTGATCCACCTGGATGGTTCTCAGGACTTTCGCCTCCGCCACCACCGAAGCCAAAGACAATCTTAGAAACGGGAATTACGGTATAATCTCCGGCTTGGATGGGTTTGCCAACAACCGTCTTTGAATCCAGCATGTCCTGGGCTTCTTTTAACATATTTTTAATTAATTCTGAAATTCCCATTATATTTCCTTTCTAATACTTGAATTTAAAATAAGTTTTTGCTGCTTGCCAGGTAACAAAAGCAGGTAAAAATTTAATTCTGATGGTCCCATCCAATTGTGTATCCCATTGATTGTTAAAAGCCGGTTTCATCTGAATATTGACCTTTGAATCAGGAAGAATATGGGTAATTGTATGACTGTAACCATATACTAATCCGGTGTACATGGGATCGGGGAAACCAACCTGGCCATGAATATCCAACCGCTCCAGATGGATGACCCTCAGGACCGCTTTTCCCAATTTCAGGTATTTTAATTGAAACTGGCTTACCTGTTTCTGCGCTTTTGTGGCCTTTGCTTTATTTGGTTTGCGAATAGTAATGGACAGAAAAGGACGGTTAACAGGTCCCAGGAAAACTGATTTTTCAGGGTAAAACCGAAAACCAATTCCGAAATTTTGTCCACCGATTAACATTTTTCCTGAAGCTGATTTTTCTGTTTGACAGATAGTAATAACTCCCTTGAAATATAAATGCCAGGGTATAAAAAAAAGAATGAGCAGTAGAATAAATAAACTGCCGATTACCCATAAAATACTGGACAAAACCATGGTGAAATTTGTAATAATCAGAATGATTGTGCCAGAGAAAAGGGTATGATTGGTAATTCAAGAAATTGCCGGAATTTTTCGTTTATCCGATAGATAGTTGAAAAGTAACCGTCTTTATTCAAATAGATAGGATTCCTGATCCAGAAGTGCTTTTGCTATTCCTTGTTCAAGCAGGTTTTCGGGCATGACCTCCGGTAAGGCTGTAGGATCAGCCTGGATTACATAGTTAAGGTCTTTATTGAATTGTTCCCGGTCACCAGCCTTAATATGCAGAAAGCGGGCTCGTAATACGTAGGTCCCAAGATAGTTTGGACTTTCTTTGATTGATTGCTGGAAATAACTTTCGGAAAGGGCTAATTCTACACCAGGAAGACGAGCGAAAATTCCCCCAAAAATGCGGTTTGGACCGCCGTAAAAGTAATCTGGCTTCAAAGCCTGGATCCGATGTAAACCAGTTTCAATTTCATCCCGATGATTTAAACGTTCGATCACTGGTTTTGATGCTAAAAACCGGGCTGAATTAGCAATCCACCAATACAGTACGGGAATATAATCAATTGGTAAATTTTCCAGAGCGGCCAACAGTCTTGCCGTGGAATCGCCGGAGGCTGATTGAAAACCCTGTAAGAAGGGCTCTGATCTGGAAATAACGCTCCAGGCAGAATTTCGTCCTTCCTGGAAAAGTGAATCCTGCTTCACCGGGTCCGTTTCAATATAGTAACCCGCAAATTGGCAGGCCCGGCTGTAGAGGGCGGCAATTTCAAGATTATCAGGTTGAATTAAAAAAGCCTTAGAAAGAAAAAAGCGTGCTTTATTGGCTTCTTCCGGATCGACCCGCTTCTCCCAGTGTTCCTTCCCTTGTTCGATCAGGAACTGTAGATTCTTCTCCAGGCTATCATCGGTGGTTGCTCGAGAATGGCGGATACAACCGTTCTGGATCAGGACCAGGAGCGGAAAAACAATTCGAATTAATCTGCTACACTTTTTCATTAATTTGATTGCGGAAATCGTCCGGTTATATTCCGCCACCATGCACTTGCTGAAAAGTCCTTAAATTCAGCTCTGTAATTAACGAATAATTGGTGGCATATGGCAAAAACAATTGAACTGAAAGGGGTGGACCTGACAACTTTATTTGGGGTGGCGGATACCAATCTGAAGTTGGTTGAGGAAGCATTCACAGGAAATATTGTTGTTCGGGGGAATATTCTTAAGATAAATGGATCTCCAGAGGAGACGGCCGCAATTCAGGAAATAGTTCATGAAATGGTCCAGACATTATCCAGAAAAGGTAGTTTATCACAAAACGATGTGAAAAACCTGATTCAGTTGGTTCAGGTGGAGCGGAACCATCAACAGACCAAAGAGGCCGCAGATCCGAATAAAGTTGTTTTCTATGGGCGTAAAGGAGCCATTACTGCCAGGTCAAAGGGACAGGAAACCTATGTTGAACTGGTTCAAAAGAATGATATTGTTTTTTCAATTGGTCCAGCCGGTACAGGAAAAACCTATCTGGCGGTGGCTTTTGCAGTAGCTGCTTTGGAAAACCATGATGTTGAGCAAATTATCCTTTGCCGCCCGGCGGTTGAAGCAGGTGAAAATCTTGGTTTTTTACCGGGGGATCTGAAAGAAAAAGTTGACCCCTATTTAACGCCGCTTTATGATGCCCTGGGTTCCATGTTGGCTACCAGTCGTATAAAACCATTACTGGCGAAGAATATTATCGAAATAATACCACTGGCATACATGCGGGGGAGAACACTTGATAATGCTTTTCTGATTCTGGACGAAGCCCAAAATGCCACAAACATGCAAATGAAAATGTTTTTAACCCGACTGGGAATTAATTCAAAAGCCATTATTACGGGGGATATCACTCAAATTGATTTACTGAATGAAAAGGAATCGGGTTTGCTCCAGGTTATGGATATATTGAATAAGATTGACGGGATCGGGTTCATCCATTTAGATGAACGGGATGTAGTCCGGCATAAACTGGTTCGGGACATCATCAAGGCTTACAATCAAAAGGGGATTAGTAAGGTTGAAAACGCTTAATTCTACCCCGAATTCATTGTAATTTCAAATCGATTGGGATGCCATCTTTTAGTCTACGCAGACTGGAAGTGCCGGAGAAAATTCAAAACATGTTCATTGAATAGGTACCAATATCGACGTATGAGTTTTAAGGCCTACACCTTGTATTATATTCTATACAAATTAAATCATAGATCAGGGATTAATTAAAATGTCTACTATAAGAAAAGTAGTGATTGTTTCAGCAAAACGAACTCCTGTGGGATCCTTCCAAGGCTCTTTGGCTGCCGTTCCAGCTTCTCAATTAGGCGCCGTCGCTATTAAGGCTGTTTTAGAGGATTTACGGCTGGACTTACAATTGGTAAACGAAGTAATTATGGGTAATGTTCTTTCTGCAGGCCAGGGTCAGGCACCGGCTCGTCAGGCAGCCATGAAAGCGGGATTACCAAACCATGTTGAATGTCTCACCATTAATAAAATGTGCGGTTCCGGTTTAAAGGCGGTCATGCTGGCCACCCAGTCAATCCAGGCTGGGGATGCTGATATTATAATTGCCGGCGGAATGGAAAATATGTCTCTGGCCCCTTACCTTTTACAGAAGGGTCGCGGCGGCTACCGTTTGGGTCACGGTAAGCTGATAGATAGCTTAATTCACGACGGGTTATGGGATGTTTATAATAATATTCATATGGGGAATTGTGCCGAATTCTGCGCCAAGGACCGGAACTATTCCCGGGAGGACCAAGATACCTTTGCCCGTGAATCTTATCTCCGTGCCCAGACAGCACAACAGCAGGGGTGGTTTAAAAACGAAATTGTAACGGTACCTGTTCCAAAGCGAAAAGGGGAAATTAACGTTGTGACAGAAGATGAGGAACCGCTTCGCGCGAATTTTAAAAAAATGCCAAAGTTAAAACCTGCTTTTGACATCGATGGTACAATTACCGCCGCCAATGCCTCAAAGATAAATGATGGTGCCGCTGCTTTATTGATTATGGCTGAAGACGTGGCACTCGATTTAGGATTGACACCCTTGGTTTATATAGTTGCCCAGGCTTCGGCAGCCCAGGCGCCCGAATGGTTTACTACAGCTCCCGGTAAAGCCATTGGTAAGGTAGTGGACAAAGCGGGTTTAACGGTTCAGGATATTGATTTGTGGGAGATCAATGAAGCCTTTGCACCGGTTGCCATGGCTGCCATCGATGATTTTAAATTGGATCCGCGGAAAGTTAACATTCACGGTGGCGCCATTGCTTTAGGTCATCCCATTGGTGCCAGTGGAGCCCGAATTCTGACAACTTTAATCCATGCTATGTTTAAAGAAAATGTGCACAGGGGATTGGCAACTCTTTGTATCGGCGGTGGGGAAGCTTCCGCTTTAATTGTGGAACGGTAATGGATTTTAAGTTTACGGAAGAGCAGGAACTGATTCGTAAAACTGCCCATGATTTCGCCGAACAGTATTTAGCTCCTGGGGTGATTGAACGTGACGCTGAGGCAAAGTTCCCCCGGGAGGAAGTTCAAAAAATGGCGGAATTAGGTTTTTTAGGAATGATGGTACCGGAAGAATGGGGTGGTGCTGGTCTGAATACACTTTCCTACTGCCTGGCAATGGAGGAAATATCCCGAGTGGATGCCTCCGCCGGTGTCATCATGTCGGTAAATAATTCACTTGTTTGCCAATTACTATTGAATTTTGGCAATGATTATCAAAAAAGGACCTATTTAAAAAGATTGGCTTCGGGAGAATGGTTAGGAGCCTTTTCCCTCAGCGAACCCCAGTCAGGTTCCGATGCCAGTAACCTGCGCACTTTTGCCCGGCGGGATGGCGATTACTATATTATTAACGGGACTAAAAACTGGGTAACCAACGGTATCTCCAGTGACGTCGTTTTATTGATGTGCCTGACTGAGAAGGGAGTTGGATACAAAGGGATTTCAACTTTAATTGTGGAAAAAAGTTTGCCGGGATTTTCCACCGGAAAAAAGGAAGATAAATTGGGGATTCGCGGTTCTGATACCTGTGAATTGTATTTTGAAGATTGCCGGGTTCCGGTTTGTAACCGGGTTGGGAAAGAAGGTCAGGGATTTAAAATCGCGTTGAATATCTTGGATGGTGGCAGGATCGGAATTGCTTCCCAAGCCCTGGGGATTGCCAAAGCGGCCCTGGATCGTTCGGTTGAATATGCAAAAGAACGCAAACAGTTTGGCACCTCCATCGGACATTTTGGAGCGATTCAGAGTCAGTTAGCGCAAATGGCCATCAATGTGGATGCTGCCCGCCTGCTGATTCACCGCGCAGCGGCTTTAAAGGATGAACATAAAACATTTACTAAAGAAGCTGCCATGGCGAAAAATTTTGCATCTGCTATTGCTATGAAAGCAGCTACCCAGTGTGTCCAGATTTTTGGTGGCTATGGCTACATGCAGGAATATGGCGTTGAGCGCCTGATGCGTGATGCAAAAATTACACAGATCTATGAAGGCACCTCCGAAATTCAGGAGATGGTCGTTGCCAGATATTTGTTAAGCAAAGATTAGAAAGGAATCATCAATGTCAGAGGTATTTAATTCCATGAATTATAAAGATCACGAACAGGTGGTCTTTTGTAATGATCCCAATACTGGATTAAAGTCTATTATTGCCATTCATAACACAACCATTGGACCGGCCTTGGGGGGTTGTCGCATGTGGTCCTACAGGTCAGAGGAAGAAGCACTGAAAGATGTGTTACGGCTTTCCCGAGGTATGAGCTATAAAGCTGCTATAGCCCAGTTGAATCTAGGCGGTGGTAAATCGGTAATCATGGGTGATGCGAAAAAAAATAAATCTGAAATTTTATTTCGATCCTTTGGTCAATTTGTAGATGGGTTAGGTGGTCGGTATATTACTGCCGAGGATGTGGGAACCAGTGTAAAAGACATGGAATGGGTACGGATGGAAACCAAGTATGTCACCGGTATTTCCCGGGCCTTGGGAGGTAGTGGTGATCCATCGCCGGTCACTGCCTTCGGAACTTATATTGGAATGAAAGCCACCATAAAAAAACAAACCGGGAAGGATGATCTATCTGGATTAAAAGTATCCGTCCAGGGAATTGGTCATGTGGGATATCACCTCTGCAAATACTTATACGATGAAGGGGTGAAATTGTTTGTCACAGATATTTACGAAGATAATCTAAAACGAGTAGTTGATGAGTTCGCGGCTACAGCGATTAAACCGGATGAGGTTTATAAATTGGATGTTGATATCTACGCACCTTGTGCCATGGGAGCAACACTGAATGATGAAACTATCCCGCTGTTAAAATGTTCGATCGTTGCCGGTTCAGCGAATAATCAGCTTGAAAAAGAGTCTAGACATGGTCAGGTATTGAAAGACAGGGGTATATTATATGCTCCTGATTATGCGATTAATGCTGGTGGTTTAATCAACGTTGCCAATGAACTGGAGGGCTATAATCGGGATCGGGCCTTTCAACAAGCTGAAGGTATTTTTGATACGTTACTTACCATCTATGACCTGGCTGATAAGGAAGATATTCCCACTAATAAAGCGGCGGATCGGGTGGCAGAAAAAAGAATGAAAGATGTGAGCAAGTTAAAAAATATTTACCTGCCGCGTTTGAACCCGATGAGAAAGCGTGACAATAAACAACCACCATCCTAGAAGGCAGGCCCGGGAAGCGGTTCTCCAGGCCCTGTATGCCCTTGAAATATCAGAAGAACCAGCCGACAAGATTTTAAAGGATATCCTCAATAGAGAGGGACGGGAACCGGAGACGGATCAATTCATTAAACAATTATTTAACCAGGCTATTATACATAAAGATTGGTGTGAAGAACTGATTATTAAACGACTGAATAACTGGGATTTCAAACGGGTAGCACTCCTTGATCGTCTGATATTAATTGAAGCAATCAGTGAAATATTTTTTATTGAGGATGTACCTCCTAAAGTGTCTATCAGTGAAGCAATCGAAATTGCCAAACATTACAGTACCGATGAGAGTTCCAGTTTTGTTAACGGAATTTTGGATAATATCTATAAATCCATGGTTATTGAAACAGAAAATGAACATTAAATAATAGATTTATTCAATGGCAGAATCATTCATAAAAAAAATATTTGGCACCAAATCAGAGCGTGAGATAAAAAAGCTTCTACCTTTGGTTGAGGAAATAAATGCCCTGGCTGAAACTTTACATGACCGGAGCAATGAAGACCTGATTTCCAGAACGAAGGAATTACAGGCGGAGGTAATCGCTGCCAGAGAAATGGCGGAAACAGAAGCAGAAAGCAAGGATAGTATTGAAGGTAAGAAATTTATCCTGAATGCAGAACAGCAAAAACTGGATGAAATTCTTCCGGAAGCATTTGCGATGGTCAAAGAAATTTGTCGACGGATGATTGGAGATTCGTGGAAAGTTGTTGGCCGTGATATTGTCTGGGATATGGTTCCCTATGATGTTCAAATTGTCGGTGGAATTATTCTCCATCAGGGCAAAGTAGCGGAAATGAAGACGGGGGAAGGGAAAACACTGGTTGCTACATTCCCCATATTTTTAAATGCTCTCGCGGGAAGGGGTGTTCACCTGGTAACGGTGAATGATTATTTAGCCCAACGGGATGCGGAGTGGATGGGAGAAGTATATCGTCGCTTAGGTTTAACTGTCGGATTCATTCTGAACTCGATGGATAATGATGAACGGCGGAAAAATTATAATTGTGATATAACCTATGGAACCAATAATGAGTTTGGTTTTGATTATCTTCGGGATAATATGGCTCTATCCAGAGAGGAGCAAGTTCAACGGGGGCATGCTTTTACCATTGTTGATGAAGTCGATTCAGTGCTTATTGATGAAGCCCGTACGCCCTTAATAATCTCCGGGAATGTGGATGCACCGGTAGATACCTCCTTTCAGGAATTGAAACCCTTGGTACAACAGCTGGTGCGAAAGCAGAATTTTTTAGTCGCCAGTCTGGTTTCTGAATCAGAGAAACTCCTTAAAGTGGGAAATGACAAAGAAGCTGGTCTGAAATTACTTCAAGCCAGCCGTGGATTACCCAAACATCGGCAGGTTATGAAAATCTTCCAGGAGACGGGTACTAAAAAGTTGGCCCACCAGATAGAGTCAGAATATCTGCGGGATAAACGATTACATGAAGTTGACGAGGATTTGTATTTCTCAGTGGATGAAAAAACCCATGTCATCGATATTACAGAGAAGGGTCGACAGGAATTGGCTCCTGATAATCCGGAAACGTTTGTAATTCCGGATCTGGGTGAAATGCTTCATGAAATTGATCAGCGCGATGATTTGACTCCCCTGCAGAAAAATCAGGAAAAGGACAAAGCTTACCAATTACATGCCGATCGTTCCGGGCGAATTCATAATTTTTCTCAGTTATTACGGGCTTATACGTTATATGAAAAGGATGTGGAGTATGTGATTCAGGACGGTAAGGTTATGATTGTTGATGAATTTACCGGGCGGATTTTACCCGGCCGTCGGTACAGCGATGGATTGCATCAAGCATTGGAAGCAAAAGAAAATGTCACCGTAGAGCGGGAGACGCAAACTCTGGCTACAATCACAATCCAAAATTATTTCCGAATGTATGATAAACTTTCCGGCATGACCGGTACTGCTGAAACCGAAGCTGAGGAGTTTGCCAGTATTTACAATCTGGATGTGACGGTAATTCCCACCAATAAACCGATTGTTCGTGATGATCGGGAAGACCTGGTTTATAAAACTATCCGCGAGAAATATAATGCTGTCGTAGAGGAAATTATCGATTGTTACCAGCGGGGCCAACCGACGCTGGTTGGAACTGTTTCAGTGGAAGCATCGGAACTTCTGTCCCGCATGTTGAAGCGCAGGGGAATCCCCCATAATGTTCTGAATGCTAAACACCATGCCCGGGAAGCGGAGATTGTTGCTCGTGCCGGTCAACGGGGTGCTGTTACTATTGCAACCAATATGGCTGGTCGTGGTACTGATATTAAGCTGGGGGAGGGTATGCAGGCCTTGGGTGGTTTACACATCGTTGGAACGGAACGCCACGAATCCAGGCGAATTGATTTACAGTTGCGGGGACGTTCCGGTCGTCAGGGGGATCCGGGATCAAGTCGTTTTTACTTGTCTCTGGAAGACGATTTGATGCGTCTGTTTAATAGTGAACGGATTGCCAGTATTATGGACCGGTTGGGTGTGGAAGAGGGAGAAGTAATCACCGCCAGGATGGTAACCCGGGCAATTGAAAATGCTCAGAAAAAAGTTGAGCAACGAAATTTCGGGATTCGGAAGCACCTTCTGGAATATGACAATGTCATGAATCAACAACGCCAGGTGGTCTATGATATTCGAAATCAAGCCCTCCATGGTGACGATATTTCCGGTATGGTTCAGGAAATGCTGGAAGATTTTGTAGATGATGAATTGGCGCTTCAGGATAGTGAAAATCCCCTGGATTGGGACTGGGAGCAATTAAAACAGAATATTGCCTCAAGCATTCTGGTGGAAATTGATCCGGAACAGATAAAATCGGCTACCGGTAACGAGGATATTACTCTTGATGATACTCGCGGCTATATCCTTAAAGAAGCTCGTACTATTTATGCCTCCCGGGAATCTCTGCTTCCCGCTGAAGTCATGCGCGGATTTGAACGTTTTGTAATTCTCCGAACTATTGATGAAAAGTGGAAAGATCATTTGTACGCTATGGACCAACTGCGGGAGGGAATTAACCTACGGGCTTATGGTCAAAAAGATCCGTTATTGGAATACAAATCAGAAGGTTTTCAGATGTTTCGGGAAATGTTGATTGATACCAATCGCACTACCCTTCAACGATTATACCGTTCCCGGATTCAAGGTCTGGAGGAAGCGCCACAACTTTCAACCAGCCGCGCCAGAAACGTTCAAATGCAACATGCAGACACAACCGGGATGGGTCTTACGGCATCGGCTGCCCAGGGTGAGGCCAATCAACCTCAGCAGGCAACTAAACGTCCGATTCATGTGGATCAAAAAATTGGCCGGAATGAAAAAATTACGCTGATTAGTCCCAGCGGGAAGAAAGTGGATGTAAAATACAAAAAACTGCAGCAGTTCTTAAATCAGGGTTATCGTCAGGCCTAAACGAAATAACGATTGGAAAATTCAATGAAAAAAACCGTGAATAAGAATTGGAATTTTTCAACTAAGGCGATTCATGCTGGCAATGAAGCTGATGAAAAAACAGGTGCTGTTGCTCCGCCGATTCATCTGACATCTACCTATCTTCAGGATGCAGTTGGTCAGGATCGTGGTTATGATTATTCTCGGGTAGTTAATCCCACCAGAAACCGTTTGGAAGTTAATCTGGCTGCCCTTGAAAATTGTAAATACGGCGTTTCTTTTGCCACTGGTATGGCCGCCACCACTGCTCTGTTCCAATTATTTAATGCGGGTGACCACTTGATTATATCCCGGAATACTTATGGCGGTACCTATCGGATGGCCATGAACGTGCTCCAGCGACAGGGGCTTGAATTCCAGTGGGTGGATAGCCGAAATCCGCAAAATATTGAAGCAGCCATTAATAAAAATACCAAAATGGTCATGGTGGAAACACCCACTAACCCTATGCTGGGACTTTGTGATATTCAGGCAACTGCTGAGGTTTGCCAGAAACACGGTATTTTATTAGCTGTGGATAACACCTTTATGAGCCCCTATGGTCAGCGTCCGCTGGATTTTGGTGCTCATGTTTCGCTACATAGTAGTACCAAATACCTGGGGGGCCATAGTGATGTTTTAGGGGGCGTGTTACTTACTAATGATTCAAGAATAGCCGAACAATTGCATTTTATTCAAAAATCTACCGGCGCTGTTCCCAGCCCCTTTGATTGCTGGCTCATTCTACGATCCACCAAAACTCTGGAATTACGCTATCAAAAAGCAGCTGATAATGCTCTGGAATTAGCACAATGGTTAAACGAACGAGATGAATTAACCCAGGTTATTTATCCCGGGCTGGATAACCATCCCCAATACCAGTTGGCTGTCAAACAACAACGTACGCCCAAAGGTGAACCTATTTTTGGATCGATTATTTCCATTGACCTTGGATCACTGGCAGTCCGGGACCAATTTTTAAAACGGTTGAAATTATTTACATTAGCAGAAAGTCTTGGTGGAGTTGAAAGTTTAATTTGTAACCCCTACCATATGACCCACGCTGCGATTCCGGTTAAAGACAAACTGGCCATGGGAATTACCGAAAGTCTGGTCCGTCTTTCAGTGGGAATAGAAACCATTGATGATTTAAAGGAAGATTTACATCAGGCGTTGAAAATGTGATAACCGGATACTTTGGTTCCGGATTCACTATTCTGTTTTTCGTTCCCACTTCCCGTAATTCAGTTTTATTTTCGCCTCCCCCAAGGGAACTCTGAGTATTCATTTGCCGCGGTGGTGGAACTGGTAGACACGCCAGATTTAGGATCTGGTGCCCCTTTCGGGCGTGAAGGTTCGAGTCCTTTCCGCGGCACTAAAATTTTACTTTAAATGTTTTACTAAACCGCCGAATTGTTTATCAATTTGGAAACCCAGTTTATAAAATAAACCAGCCTGGAAAAATCCAACTGTCAAGTGTTCAACTCCTTTGGACCGTAACCGTTTTGCTAACTCTTCGATCAGTTTGATACTCAAATATCTTTTCCTGTAATGGGCAGTTATTACAACTTTTTCCAGATAAGCCGTTTTCCCATAAGCCTTTTTCCAAAATACACCACCAATGAGATGATTTTTCCAATTATAAATCAATAAAAATTCATGTTGAACTTGGAATCGAACAGCGAGATTGGCCTCTAATAACAGGCGGTGAAAGCGGGCAACTTCCTTGGGATGGAAGGGGGGACGAATTCGATATTGTTCTCCCTGGGTATCCTCCACTAGAACTACTAAGTCCAAACGTCCTTTTAATCCGGTATCGGCAGACACTAATTCCGCATATTCAGCCGCATCCACATGTTCAAATACCAGGCGGGTCAAAAAATATCGTTCCTCTTTGGTCAAATCCACGAAATCCTGGAGGTGATGTAACTGTTCGGTTAAGTCGTCTTCCCGGATGGAACCCTGGCGGAGTTCATACATGAATCGGTTCAATTGTTTGATGAGTGCCGGATTGGTATCTTTAAAGGCGGTCATTAAATAAAACCGAAGTCTGGTTTCAGGATATCTTTCTGCCACCGAACGTAAATGGTAATCTTTGTAAAGTTCCTGCAGGATGGTGCCCCTGGCTTCCAGGGTGGCTTCAGGATTGAGGTCTAGCCAGCGTTCGTACCGTAAGGCGGCAAAAACGACTTGTTTTGTTATTAAACCGGTTGTCGATAAATCTTCAATAAAGGCAATTATTTTTTCTGTTGAAAGTCCTTCGGCCAATAGTTCCGGTAATTGCCCTGCATTTAATTCTTCCCCCATAGTTTTTAGAAGTTCAATTCCTCTAGATTTGCCGAAAATTTCGATTACGACTGTAAATAAAATTTCCCAGCCAGCCATTTTTTGTAATCCTTCAAATTGAGCTTCTGAATCCATAATATATTGACGATAAATACCTATGAGAACTTTTCCCAGGGAGGATTCTTTTTTCCGGTTGCTAATGGAAATCAGACGGGTTCCGATGGTATAATCGTATTTAGGAATGATCAGGTTACGAACAGAAGCATCTTTCAGGATAAACTGGCAGCCCGTCCGTTTCCAGAATTCCAGATATGCTGTAATTCCGTTCCAAATAAAGTGCAACCAGCGCATTTGCCAGCGGTCTGGGAATTTCCGCGATTGGATTTCCTGACAGTTTCGTTCTAAATACTGCTGGACCGTCTCCCCGGAAATATATTCTTCAGTATACAATCCATATTTCGGCCAATAACCACCAAAATCTTCCACCAGTTTCGGTCCATGGAAAGAAGATCCGGTTACAATCAACCAATACACTTCAGTTTCAATCTGTTTTGGTGTGAGGCTGTCATTTAAATTGATCACTAAATTAAATGCTTCTAAATCCCTGGTTTGAATTAACACCCTGACAACAATTTTCCCGTGGGCTTTTCCTAACAACGATATCCAGATTCCGTTTAATTGTATGTCTTCCAATTGGATTAAAAATCGACCTGAGAATAAAAAAACAGCTTCACGGATCAGAGTAGTATTACTGATTGATTCCATCAGTCGGTTTTGAAGGTTTGTGGAAATATTGTTATCGAAGAGAATAACATCATTCCAGGTGTATTCTTTTCCCGTTTCCCGATCAATGGCTAATTGTACTGGAGGACCAAGCCAGGTTCTGAATCCTTGAATCAGGGCATCCAGGGCGATCTGAACCTCTTTTTTCAAGCTTGGATGCTTTGTTGAAGTGATCCAACCTGAAAGTTCTGAACGAATCAGGGAAAATTTACCCGGGTGGCGTATACCGTATATTGACAACAAATTTATCAACACTTTCGAAAAAGAAACCAATTGGGCATCCAAATGATTTTGTTGCCGATATTTAGCCAATAATTTCAAGGTAGCATAAAGCTGGGGTTCCAGAAGATTGTCCGGATTCCAAGATAGAACTGAGGTCTGTTTTTCCTGGTCGGCAAACCGGTGAATATTTTGTAACAGATCGATGAACATTTCGCCCGAGATTTTGGGAAGTAAAACTTCCAATGCCCGCAATCTAATTGTCAGTTCAGGGTAATGCTGAAGCCTTAATAAAAGATTTTCTGCAAACGATCGATATATTGAATCTGATGTAAGTACCAATTTCAAACCGTTGATAGCTTCCAAAACCAGGGTTTCATTATTACTAAAGGAGTGAATAGCGCAACGATTCAGGAATTTTAAACTGATTTGTTCAGGCCGTTTTATAGTTCCGGATGGCTTCGTGCTTTCAGGGAAATTGTGTTTTCGGAACGGTAACTGCTCGATAATTAATTGCAGTTCGTTGAAAGGCTCAAATGCCGTGATCCGGAAGCAGGGATTACCCACAAAATTGACAATTGCCTGGTTGCCCAACCATAATTCTGGCGCCCGGATAAATTTTTCCAGATTTAGTCGATGGGATGTGTTAGAGTAAACAAAATCACCAATTTGAATTTTGTTTTCTCCCCAGAACAATGGAAGTAACTTTTTTTGTTTTCGGCCCCGGATCATTTTTTTATCCCAGGAAATATCTCCCCGCACCAATCCCTTTTCCCGCAACAGCCAGTTGGGAATCAGGATTTCATTTTCGGCCTGAATTAAACTGATGAAATTCCTGGCATACATTGGTTCAATAATCTTTGAAAAGTGCTCTAGAATAACTTTTCGTTTAAAGGTTCCTTTAGGTGTTAGTTCACCGTGTTTGCCATCAAAATCACGGTGGATGACAGCATAATTAACAATCCGCTCATATGGCGCCAGAAATGTATTCACAGAAAACACCAGCGAGCTGAAATAGGTCCGAAGTTCTTCATCACTGGTGTTAGTTAAATCCAGCGGGATATTTTCAGTATCGGGATAAATCAGCAATGTGTTGAATTCCCGTCCGTCTCCAACCAGAAAAACAGATTTAAAAGCGTCGAAATCCTGGAAAAGATTTTCAATTTTCTGGGGTGAAATAGTTTGACCACGACTATTTTTATAGATTTCTTTTTTCCGGTCGATGATAAAATAATGCCCCTTTTTCTCCCTGAAAATATCACCGGTGTGAAACCAGCCATTCTTAAAGGTTTCAGAATCCTCTGATTTGAAGTAACCCGGTGAAACGTAGGAACCCCGGAGCAAGAGTTCGCTGTCAGCAGCTAGTTTTATTTCAATCCCGGGGAGTTTCTTTCCCACTGAATCGGGCAAATAGTTATTAGGTGGTGTCATAGTGATCCCACCGGTGGCTTCCGTCATGCCGTAACCACTCATTAATTTGATTCCATACCGTTGGAAAAATTGGAATATATCCGGATCCATATAACCTGCCGCTGAAAGGCCCCATTTCAAAGAACCTCCGGTGATCTTCCGGACAGTATTTTGAATTTCCTTATCGGAAGACCTTTCTAATGAAAGCATTGTGCTGACTTGTTCCTGAATCTGAATCCACCGTTTTGGAATGCTTATAAAAATAGTAGGTTTGGCAATTTTAAAATCTTTTAACAGTGATTTAAAGGAAGTTGATTCAGCGAATGCGTAAGTAGCGCCCCAGAAAATGGTCCCCAGCAATTCGAAAAACCGACCAAAGGTATGATATAGCGGCAAATAGCACAGAAAACGGTCCTCTGAGCCAAGCTCCGGCAGAGCCAATGCCCGGGCAAAGCGTTTGGAAATAATATTTAATTGGGAAAATATAATTCCCTTTGGTTTATCGGTAGTCCCGGAGGTGTACATAACCGATGCCGGCGCCTTAATGTTAATATTTGGTTCAACCACCGGATCAGGAACTCCAACCTGGCTTAAAAGTGAATCCCATTCCAGCCCGGGGATCTCAGCAGGGTGTGTTTTCTTAAGATGGATTATTTCTAATCCATTAAACTGTACTCTGGATTCCTCCAATAACTGATAGGGTTTATTCCCGCCGATAAATAAATGGGAAACCTGGCTGTGATTCAAAACATATTGCAGGTGGTTCGGTGCCAAATTAACCGGAATCGGAACTACAGGAATTCGAAAGGCCAAGCAGGCTAAATCCACTAAAGCACCGTTTAGACAGTTAGGGGATAAAATTCCAACCGTTATGGGTGATATTTTGTGAATATTCACTAATTTTGTTCCAATCAGTAGTATTCTATCCCAGGCTTCTTGGTAACTGATTGCGTTCACCTGATCGCCGTTGATTGTCTGAAACAAGCACTTCCCAGCGTATGTTGTTACCCGCTGTTGCAAAAGTGAAAAAACATCAAACTGTGATTGAGTGATTAATTGGTTTAATAATTGAAACCATTCTTCCTGCAGGTTGTTCTTTACGATAAACCGGTTTACCGTGGGGATGTGACCCAGGGATAAAAAAGTATGGATTTCATTTCTGTTTACCGAATCAGCAAGCATTTGAGCCTGTTCAAGCAGCGCTTGGGCCGACAATGAGCCGGATTGAATAGCCGTGGGCAGGTAAGCAATACTTTCTGTCTTGATTGGCATGGAGAAAATTTAGGGTAAGTTCAGGCCTATTTCATGCCCTTAAAAATTGGAACTCGCCATTGAGGTTTGGTGTCGTGCTGCGTAAGTTTAGCCAAGATCAACATAAAGGTCAGTTTTATGAGTAGAAATACAGATAAATCAAAAATTGAAGCTTATTCTGAGGCCGAGGTGAAAAAGTACCTGGCTCAGGCGCCTTTTAGCCTGAAAGCCTATATTCAAAATCTGGAACAGCAGATCAGGAATTTATCCGATATTGGATTGGCCCTTTCCAAGGAGAAGAATATGGATAAATTACTGGAGATGATTCTCTTGGAAGCTAAACGGATATCCAATTCTGATGGGGGTACTTTGTACATGATGACTGACGATA
>JBHHUS010000054.1:0-10560 GCA_046861615.1 Fidelibacterota bacterium | reverse complement strand
GTGATCCGGCCTATAAATTAGTACGTGCTGCCCTAAAAGCGGGTTGCCGGATTGAATCTATCCCCGGAGCTTCTGCTTTTCTAACGGCGCTGGTTTCTTCCGGCTTACCAACCGATCGTTTCCTGTTTGAAGGTTTTTTACCGGCCAAGAAGGGCCGAAAACAACGTCTTAAACAGATTGTTGAGGAGAAAGCAACGATTATTTTTTATGAAAGTCCCAATCGTCTCCTCCGTACCTTAAAGGACATTTTGACCGTAATGGGTGACCGGCCGGCAACGATTGGACGCGAATTAACCAAATTACATGAGGAAATCATTAGGGGAAAAATTTCAACGTTAATTTCGTATTTTACGACCACAGCTCCCCGGGGTGAATTTGTTATCATGGTAGGTAAGGAAGATTCAAATGTCTATTTCCGATAGAGGGAAATTCATAACTTTTGAAGGGATTGACGGCTGCGGAAAGAGTACTCAGGTTAAACTGTTGGTTGAAAAACTTAATGGTGAAGGTCAAAAATCCATTCTGGTTCGTGAACCGGGAGGTACGCTTGTTTCGGAGGAAATCCGGGATATTTTACTGCATCGGCCGGCCTCTGATTTATGTGACCGCACAGAAGCATTGCTCATGTGCGGCAGCCGGGCTCAATTAACCTATGAAGTAATATTGCCGAATATTGAATCGGGGCTAAATGTTGTGGCTGATCGATATGCCGATTCGACCCTGGCTTATCAGGGCGGAGGTCGAAAGCTGGATTTGGACTGGTTAATTCAATTAAATACCTTTGCCACCTTTGGTTTGGAACCTGACGTGTCTTTTTTTGTTGATGTATTACCGACGGAAGCAGAACGTCGCCGGAAAAATAAAAAGGATCGCATTGAACGAGCCGGCCTGGAACTACAATCGGCAGTCCGTAACGCCTATCTTTCACTGGTCAGAAGGTTTCCGGAACGTATCGTTGTTCTGGACGGCCATCAGTCAGTAGAGGCCATCCATGCTGCTGTACAGGAAGAACTTAAAAGGAGAAAATTATTTAAATGAAAATGTTTAAAAAACCAAAAAAATGGGTTATTCTGATCATTATTTTTAGTGTTGGATCCCTGGCACTCAGCCAGTCTGATTTTTACCGTAAACTTGGGAAATCTCAACGTTTGATTAACGAAGTATATAAACAAGTATTCGCAACCTATGTGGATGAATTAGATCCGGAAGCGTTCACAAAAGCCAGTATTCGCAATATTACTGCAGCCCTGGATCCCTACACTGTTTACATGGAGGAAGATGAACGGGACAATATCAATATCCTGGCTTACGGTAAATATGGCGGTGTCGGTATTCAGTTGGGTTGGAGGAATAAGCAATTATCGGTAATTGCACCGATGGATGGAAGTCCCGCTAAAGCAGCCGGGATTCTCAGTGGAGATATTATAATTAAAGTAGATGACCAGAACGTTGAAAAATTATCCTTAGATGAAGCTGCCCATTTAATTCGTGGTGAGCGGGGAACTGAGGTTAAGTTGACCATTAAACGCTATGGTATCGATGATTTCCTGGATTTCAGCATCACGCGGGCCAACATTAAGGTAAAAGACGTGACTTATTCCGGTTTAATCACTCCCAGTACCGGTTATGTGCGCTTGAGCCGGTTCTCCCGGAATGCAGCTCAGGAAATGCGCTCTGCGCTCACCGACCTGATAAATCAGAATGTTAAGGAAATCATTATCGATTTACGTGATAATCCCGGTGGATTATTGAATTCGGCAGTTTCAATTCTGGATATGCTGATTACCGAAGGGCAATTACTGGTTACAACCAAAGGACGGACCAAGGAGTCCAACAAAACTTTCTATTCAAAGAATGATCCTATCGTCCCGGAGTCAATTAATATCGCTATACTGATCAACCATGGAAGTGCCTCCGCCAGTGAAATTGTCTCCGGTGCTATTCAGGATTTGGATCGAGGTTTAATTTTAGGACAAAAATCATTTGGAAAGGGACTGGTTCAATCGGTTTACAATCTGGATAAGACCAAAACACTTAAGATTACAACCGCCAAATATTACATCCCCAGCGGTCGTTTGATTCAAAAAAGCGACTATATTGACACTTCGTTTGTTCTGAACAAAACACAATCCGATACGCTTTTCAAATCAATTAACGGTCGCACTGTAAAGGGAAATGGCGGAATCACACCGGACAGTATTATTGACTATGGCCCACTACCCGTTTTAACGACCGAATATTGGCGTCGGGGATTCTTTTTCTCATTTGCCCAAAAATATAAACCGGAATACACTTCCATGAAGGAAGTCGAAGCTGATACAAGTTTACTGGATAAATTTTCCGGATTTGTCGCTGATCAGATTGTTCACATCCAGCTTCCTGGAGAAAAAGAGCTGGAACAATTGAATGAAAAAATAAAACAGGTTGACAGCACTAATAATCAAGTGGCTGTAGCAATTAATGATATTAAAGCATTTTACAACCAACGCAGGAGTACTCTTTTCCAGACAGAACAAGACAAAATTCATCAACAATTATTGATTGAATTTGCAGGCCTGCTGGAAGGTCCCGCCGGACGAACCAGACAAGTGTTAAAAAATGATCCCTCCATCGGGGCGGCTATCGATTTAATGTCTGATAAATTGGCCTATGATTCCTTCTTAGCAAAATCAATCACCCAAACTCAGAACTGAAGATTAAACTTTCATTCTATTGAGGGATTCACTGTAAATTCCACGGCTTTTTTAGGGGGCGGTTAGCTCAGTTGGTTAGAGCGCTACGTTGACATCGTAGAGGTCGCTGGTTCAAATCCAGTATCGCCCACATTAATAATTCAATCATACTATGATTTCTGATTATCCAGTTTATTTCGATACCGGTGCGATTACTGAATCGCAACGGGCGACCTATATGCTATTTACAATTTAATTTGTTTTTACTTACTATTAATTCATGAATCAAATTACGATCACTTTCCCGGATCACTCTACTGAGCAATATGCTGCCGGAGTAACCCCTATGGAGATTGCTGAACAAATCGGTCCCCGGTTAGCTAAGGATACCGTCGCCGCTGAAATTAATGGTGTTTTAACGGATTTAAACCAACCGTTATTACAGGATACCGTACTAAACCTGCTTACTGCTGAATCACCTAAAGGGCATGAGGTTTTATTGCATAGTACGGCTCATTTAATGGCCCAGGCCGTAAAAGAATTATATCCGAAGGTAAAAGTAACCATCGGTCCGGCGATTGAGAATGGTTTTTATTACGATTTTGACATAGACGGCACTTTTTCAGACGATGATCTGGAAAAAATCGAAACTCAGATGCATGCCCTTTCCAAGGATGATTTAGCTATTAATCGTCTGGAATTAACGCATGAAGAAGCGATAGAACTATTCAGAAAGAGGGGAGAGGATTACAAGGTGGAGATTGTGGAGGAAATTGATCCCCAAGAAACCATTTCCGTCTACCGCCAGGGTGATTTTATTGATTTATGTCGCGGTCCCCATGTTCCCAGTACGGGAAGAATCAAATATTTTAAACTGTTGAATGCCTCCGGTGCCTATTGGCGCGGGGATGAACGAAATAAAATGCTTCAGCGGATTTATGGGACTGCTTTCGGTTCTAAACAACTGCTGAAAAATTATCTCCAGTTCCTGGAGGAAGCCAAAAAACGTGATCATCGAAAATTGGGACGGGAACTTGAAATTTACACTTTTGACCAAGAAGTAGGTCCCGGATTACCATTGTGGTTGCCAAACGGCGCCATCATTATTGAAGAACTGGAAAAACTGGCCAAGGAAACGGAGAATGAAGCGGGTTATCTGCGGGTCCGGACACCCCATCTCACCAAAGGCAGTCTTTATGAAAAATCGGGCCATCTGGAGCTATACAAGGAAGCCATGTACCCGGCAATGGATATCGATGGAACCAAGTACTACATCAAACCGATGAATTGTCCCCATCACCATAAAATTTATGCGGCGCTACCTAAGAGTTACCGGGATTTACCTTACCGCCTGGCGGAATATGGTACCTGCTACCGTTATGAAAAATCCGGTCAATTATTCGGGTTAATGCGGGTACGCAGTATGCAGATGAACGATGCTCATATTTACTGTACTCCGGAACAATTCGAGGGAGAATTCTTGGCGGTTTGTCAAATGTATTTGAAATATTTTGATATTTTTGGAATTGAAAAGTATGAGATGCGTCTCAGTCTCCACAATACCGAAGGGCTGGGCAAAAAATTTATTAACGAACCGGAATTATGGCAGGAAACCGAAAAAGCGGTGCGTCAGGCATTAAATAAAGGTGGTATTAAATACACTGAAATTCCCGGTGAAGCCGCTTTTTATGGTCCTAAGATTGATGTTCAGGTCTGGAGTGCCATTGGGAAAGAATTTACCCTGGCAACTAATCAGGTGGATTTTGCGATTCCGAAACGATTCAATCTTACCTACACGACTGCTGAGGGTACTGAAAAAACACCGCTTTGCATCCATCGGGCACCCTTAAGCACCCACGAACGTTTCATTGGATTTCTAATTGAACATTACGGTGGTGATTTTCCGCTATGGCTGGCGCCGGTACAACTGATTATTCTACCGATTTCTGAAAAAGTTTTCGACTACTGTCGGGAAATTGAGACTGAATTTAAAGCCAATGGTATCCGGGTTCAGTTTGATGAACGTCCTGATAAAATTGGAGCCAAAATTCGCCAGGCTGAATTGAAAAAGATTCCTATCATGGCGGTTGTAGGTGAACGGGAAGCCCGGGATCATACCGTTTCACAGCGTCGGCGTTTAGCCGGCGACCTGGGTCCGATTTCCACAAAGACACTGCTGGAGGGGATGAAATCCGAAATTAAATACAGGAGAAAAACCGATCACAAAAAAGGATAATACTCGAATAAATGAAGATATTACCGCTGAAGAAGTGCGGTTGATATCGGAGAAGGGGGAACAAGTTGGAATTGTTCCCATTACTGAAGCCCTGGACCTGGCTGCCGATGCCAATTTAGATCTGGTGGAAGTGGCACCTAATGCTAAACCACCGGTGGTTAAAATTCTAAACTACGGCAAATTAAAATATGAAGAGAAAAAGAAAGCTCAAGCCAGTAAAAAGAAACAGCATATTATTAAGGTCAAGGAGATCAGAGTAAGACCAAGAATCGACGATAATGATTTGTTGACGAAAGTGAACCTGGGAAAGAAATTTTTACAGGATGGTTGTAAATTAAAAGTGACACTCATGTTTCGGGGGCGGGAACTTGCCCGGCAGGATTTAGGTATCCTGGTATTAGATCGAATTATTGAAATGCTCAGCGATGTTGCTGAGATTGAAAAAGAGAATGAATTAGAAGGTCGATCACAATCGATCATTTTAACTGCTAAAAGGAGTAGTTAGTAAATGCCGAAGCAGAAAACAAGACGCAGCGCCGCCAAGCGATTCCGCTTGACCGGTACTGGTAAAATAAAACGGAATAAAGCAAACCATAGCCATATGCTCATTCGTCGCTCGAATAGTGCTAAGCGTAAAATGCGGTTAGCCGGGCTGGTGGACAGGACCGAGGAAAAACGTGTTCGACGGATGATTGCAAATTAAAAGGGAAACAGCATGCCAAGAGCGAATAGTTCTGTGCCCCGGCACAGACGACATCGGAAAGTCGTAAAGCAGGCCAAGGGCTACTATGGTGCCCGGAGCCGCAATTTCAAGGCTGCCAACGAGGCAGTTACCAAAGCGGGGCTATATGCCTACCGCGATCGTCGACAACGAAAACGTCAATTCAGACGGCTTTGGATCGTGCGAATAAATGCGGCTGCACGGCAACATGGATTGTCCTATTCTGCTTTCATCTCAGGTCTTAAAACTAAAGGTATCGAACTGGATCGGAAAATTCTGGCAGACCTGGCCATGAACGATCCCAGCGCCTTTGGTGAACTTGCAAAGGCTGTCAAAAGCTGATGCAACTTAAGGAATCGGTTGAATCGGTCCGGGAGCAATTTCGGGCCGATACTGATCCCTTCCCGACTTCTGCCAATGATGTAGAAGTATTGCGAATAAAATATTTCGGTCGTAAAGGTCTGGTTACTAATCTGTTCATGCATTTAAAGAATGCACCAGTGTCGGAAAAACCGGCTTTGGGCAAAGTGTTAAACGAACTTAAAAAGGAATTGGACTTCCGCTTCGAAAAACTGGCAGCCGGATCAGCAATCCGAACCAGATCGGAAGAAGCAATTGATTATACTTTACCGGGTATTCAATTTCCCCAGGGTCACCTTCATCCGTTACAGCAAATCCTGGATGAAATTAAATCAATCTTTAAGAATATCGGTTTTGGCGTGGCTTATGGTCCGGAAATCGAAGATGATTTTCATAATTTTTCTGCCCTTAATTTTCCTCCGGATCATCCTGCACGAGATATGCAGGATACGTTTTTTATTAATCAGCAGATTGTTCTAAGGACGCACACCTCCAACGTTCAGATCCATCTGATGGAGGATCAACAACCGCCCCTGCGGTACATTATTCCCGGGAGGGTTTACCGGAACGAAGCTATCAGTTTCAAGAGTTACTGCCTCTTTCACCAGGTGGAAGGACTCTTTGTCGATGAAAAGGTTTCTTTTGCCGATTTAAAAGGTACTCTGGAATATTTTATTAAAAGGATGTTCGGTGGCAACACCAAAACTCGCTTTCGCCCAAGTTTCTTTCCGTTTACTGAACCCAGCGCCGAAGTGGACATGTGGAATGAAAAAAGGGGGCAGTGGATGGAAATCCTGGGGTGCGGAATGGTGGACCCGGCCGTCTTCCGGTCAGTTGATTATGATCCGCAACGTTGGCATGGGTATGCTTTTGGAATGGGTATCGAACGGATTGCCATGTTAAAATATGGCATTGATGATATTCGGATGTTCTTCCAGGGGGATGTTCGTTTCCTGGAGCAATTTTAATGCGTATTTCGGTTGATTGGCTCAAAGAATTCGTCGATATCCACGAAGACCTACAATCGTTGGGTGAAATCCTCACCATGATTGGTCTGGAGGCGGAGGACGGTATTGATTACCGGTCGTTGGCGGATATTGTTGTAGCGGAAGTACGGGAAAAGACAAAACACCCCAACGCTGATAAATTGAGTTTATGCCAGGTCTTCGACGGTGAAAACCTGTTATCGGTTGTATGTGGGGCGCCAAACGTGGAAACAGGGCAGAAGGTGGCCTTTGCACCGGTGGGAGCAGTACTGCCAGGCGGGTTCAAAATTGGTAAGGTTAAGATACGGGGTGAAGTCAGCCTGGGAATGATCTGTTCCGAACGGGAATTGGGTCTGTCCGACAATCAGGATGGGATCATGGTTTTGGGCCATAGGGCTGTACCAGGAAATTCCTTCAGGAATTATTTATTGAATACCAGAGCGGTACTGGAATTGGATATTACACCCAACAGGCCAGATTGTTTCAGCCATTTGGGAGTGGCCCGGGACCTGGCAGTGAAATTAAAACGTGAATTTCGTCCTCTGGTCATCCAGCCCCGGAAATATGTCAATGACAAATTAAAAGACATTTTATCAGTTCGGATTGATGATCCGGCAGGTTGTCCCCGTTATATTGCTGCAGTTGTAAAAAATGTCCACGTTGGACCTGCACCAAAATGGATGGTGGAGCGACTGGAGACTGTTGGTCAACGGAGTATCAACAATATTGTGGATATTTCAAATTATGTTTTACAGGAAATGGGTCATCCGACGCACATTTTTGATTATGATAAGATTGATACCGGTGAACTGGTTATTCGAAAAGCCAAAGAGGGTGATAAGCTAATCGCCCTTGATGAAACCCAGTGTACGCTTACAGCAGAGCAACTGTTAATCACAAATGGGCCTGAAGCGCTGGCATTGGCCGGAATTATGGGCGGATTGAACTCGGCTATTAACGACGACACCAGTACTGTTTTAATTGAGAGCGCTTATTTCAATCCTTCTACAATCCGGCGGGGAGCAAAAAAACTGGGATTTGCAACTGAAGCCTCCAAACGCTTTGAGCGCGGCGCCGATCCGGAAGGAACGGTTGTAGCCCTCTGGCGGGTGATTGAATTACTGGAAGAATTTGCCGGTGGTGAATGGGTGCCGGGAATCATTGATCTTTATCCCCGGAAAATTGAACCAACAACAATTGAAATCCGCCGAAGCGAGCTGGATATTCTCTCTGGATGTCTTATTGCCGACGAATTCGTCGAGGAAGTTTTAACCGGAATTGGATGTACCGTAGAGCGTAAAAATTCGGTTGTTTGGATCTGTCGACCACCAACCTTTCGTCCTGATTTGGAACGGGAAGTGGATTTAATCGAGGAGATTGTACGACTACACGGTTATGATCAGGTTCCCACTGCTGAAACCTACGTTAGTACCATGGAAACCGGGGAACCGGATCCGCTGATCAAACTCGACCAGCTGTTGTCAGGTTTAAAGGGAATGGGCTTCTACCAGTGCTTTAACAATTCACTGCAACCCATGGCTATTGCTGAACTACACAGAATAAATGCTGTGAAAATTATGAATCCCCTTACCGAAGAAATGACCCGTGTTCGTACCAGTTTATTACCGGGATTAGTACAAACTGTGGACTTTAATATTAAAAATGGTTCTCCCGATCTCCGGCTTTTCGAATGGGGAAATGTATTCTCCCAGGAAAAACCGGGATTTGAAGGGATCACAGAAACGATGATGCTGGCTGGTGTTCTTCACGGCGATTTTATTAGTGCATCAGTCCATGACAGTGAAAATAAACCGATTTCCTATTTCACAATGAAGGGTGCTGTCCAGGGGTTAATCAGCCAATTAAACCTTGGTCCACTATCTATTATTTCCCCATCAGCACTGAAACCGGGATACGAGGTAATGAATGGATTGTCGGCAAATGGAGAAACCATTGGCTGGTTAGGCATACTAAAGGCTGAATATATCACTTCCCTGAAACTGAAATGCGGGACAATCTTCGCCTTTGAATTATTGGTTGATACTATTTTAGCACAGATGAATAAGCCGGTCCGTTATCGTCCCATCATTCCGTATCCGGTGATTGAACGGGATTTAAATTTTGTTCTGGAGGAGAAAATTCCTGCTGGCGAAGTTGTTGAAAAAATCGTTAAAAACGGTCATGAACTGTTGCAGTCAGCAGAGCCGGTGAATATTTTCAGGCATGCGAGTCTGGGTTCCGGGAAGAAGAGTATTACTTTTCATCTCATCTTTCAAAGTCCGGAAAAAACACTGCAGGATAAGGATGTCAATCCGATCATCGACGATATTGTCCGGATTGTTGGAAAACATTTTAAGGCTAAATTACGTTAATTATCGATTGAGGTATTAGCATGGAAGATCAAGGAAATCTTGTGCGGGTCACCATCTACGGTCAGGAATACACCGTCAAAGCACCGGCGGATGCCAGTTACATTAAAAGTATTGCTGAATATGTTGACCAAAAAATGCGGGAGGTTCAGGAAGAATTGGCCACTCCCCAGGTACCGGCAAAGGTGGCCATATTAGCCGCCATGAATATTTCAGATGAATTATTTTCCGTTCGGCGGAAAAATGAGGATATTTCCGACCGGGTGGGACAAAAATTATCATCCCTGATTGAACTGGTTGACGAGGCCCTGGAAGAGTAGTTGACCCCTTGGTGGGGGGATGACCATGGAAACCAGGTATCTTTCAGGAAAGGAAGTCAGTTCCGATGTATTCCGGGCCCTGGAACCGCGAATTCGAGCCTTAAATAATATTCACATTACTCCGGGGCTGGGAGTTATTCTGGTGGGGGAGGACCCCGCTTCTAAAGTTTATGTTCGGGCCAAAACCAGAAAATTCGAACAACTGGGATTATTTTCTGAAACGATTAAATTACCGTCTGATTGCTCCCAGGATAAACTGTTACAACAAATTGAAGGATTGAATCAGGACGACCGTTTTCATGGAATTCTGGTTCAATTTCCGCTTCCAAAACCGTTAAGCCAGGAGGCCGTCATCGAAGTAATTAATCCGGCCAAGGATGTGGACGGGTTACATCCATTTAATCTGGGACTGTTGGTCTCCGAAAGACCACGGTTTATTCCCTGCACACCAAAAGGAATTATGCGGCTGCTGGATTATTATAATCTGAATCTGAACGGGAAACACGTTGTAATTGTCGGCCGCAGTAAATTGGTGGGACGGCCGCTGTCCATCTTGACCAGTATGAAAAAGACCTGGTCCAACGCTACCACAACCATTTGCCATTCCGGAACGAAAACTATCTCCGATTTTACCCGCCAGGCGGATGTGGTCATTTTAGCCATGGGTGCACCGGAATTCCTGAAAAGTTCTGATGTAAAAGCGGGATCAATTATTGTGGATGTTGGCATTAATCGGGTGGAAGACGATTCTGATAAGGGTTACCGACTGGTGGGAGATGCCCATACGCCGAGTTTGTTAGGAAAAGTCGCCGCCTTGACACCGGTTCCCGGTGGTGTAGGTCCCATAACGATCGCTATGCTGGTGGAAAATACGGTGGAAGCAGCGGAACGCGCAG
>JBHHUS010000053.1:0-10660 GCA_046861615.1 Fidelibacterota bacterium | reverse complement strand
TCCCCCTTATCGGAGAGGTCATAGCCGATTTCACTTCCGGAAACGAATAATTTTCCACCCCCCTGTAGATACGCCTGAACCAGATTCTGTTCTGCAGTGGTGAACGTGCTGGTGGCCGTTCCTTCCTCACCCAGGATCCAATCCACGATTTCATAATCAATCAAGCGAATCCTGCCCGCGATGACGGCCTCATTGCTGGCAGCATCAAAACCATAACCGGCATTATGAATGGCGTCGCCGTGCTGCCGGATGAAATCAAAGGTATTATTAGTACCGGATATACGGTCAAAACCGTTCACTACCAGCACTCTGGATTCCACTCCCGGCACTGTTCCTAACGCTTCGGTATAATTACTTTCGCCCAAACTATTGGAGGCCTTTATTTTCAGGTAATAGGGTTCATTTTCAGCTAAGTCCTGCAACAGGATCGGGCGGTTGCTAAAAGTCCCCAGATTTACTGTATCAGTTGAGGAGAGAAACAACCGGGTGATGGAAAAGTTTGTGGCGGATTCAGCGCCGGTGAAATCGACTGAAACTACGCCCTGTCCCATATTCCGGATGGAGAGTTGCTGTGGTGTGGAAGGGGCTGTCGGTGTACCAAATTTTGCCGCCAGGGCATCCCAAAGTTCAGTGTAACTCTGGTCGTATCCCAATGCCCACATGCCGACCCCCTGAAGATTTTTGTTTAGGGCCAGGTCGTATTTTTTACTCAGGGAGAGACTGTCGTCGTACCAGCCCTGGTTCCATCCACCGCTCTGGAAACGATACCAGGGAGTATTGGTGGTGGCATCCCAGAGCTTCCCATAGGACAGGGCCTTGGCTTCAGCTGTGGAAAAAATAACTGCTTCCCCTGTTCCGGAGACAACTGCCGCACCGGGATCCCCGGAATTAGCGGCCCATTCATAGCCATAATAGGGACACCCGAGGATTATTTTATCCGCTTTACTGCCTGTTTTGGTCAGGTAGTCATTGACACTGTTGGTTACGTTGTAAGTCCCGCCCGTCAGGGGAGCCACAGCGCCGGTGAAACTGCTGCCGCTCCAGTGGTAATCGTATCCCATGATGAACAGACCGTCGCTGGCTGTTGCCAGGGCGTTGTAATCCCAGGCGTTATTCCAATCCACCGCCGGTGTGGCCAGAGTGATGGTAGAATTGGCAATGGAATCATGAAAGACAGTCGTTAGGTCCTTGATAAAGGTCACCAGATTAGCTTTCTGGCTGGCTGGAAAGAGTTCAAAATCCACATTGACCCCATCCGCATTGGCCTTTTTCACTTCTGAAAGGAGATTCGTAATCAGTCGTTGTCTGTTCTGATTGCTTGAGAGGAGTGCTTCCAACTGGCTGCTGCTGAATAAAGTAACGGTTAGAACGACATTTACTCCATTGGCATGGGCTTTATCAATCAAATCGGTCACGGGCCAGCCATGTAGATTTGTCAGGGCACCGGTTCCGTCCGCTTCGGCACTGAAATAGGCAATCGTCGTTAGCAGATTGTAATTGTAATCCTTCCACAGGGTGCCCTGCCAGTAGGGGTGGTAACCGAAAATGGTTCTGGTGGGACCGGTGGTGCGGGGTTGTTTTGCGATGGCGGGACCGGTAAAGGATTTATAGGTTGGTTCCTTGAAATTGGTCTTGTAATACTCCAGTTCGAGTTGGTGAATACTTTTGCCTCCCTGGGCCACTAGCAGGTTTAACAGAATCAATAGATAGGGGAGCCAGTGTTTAAACATCACAAAGACGGAGTAAATCTTTCATTGTTTCACGACGTCGTATGAGGGTTGCTTTTTCCCCGTTCAGTAACACTTCTGCTGCCCGGGGGCGGTTGTTGAAATTGTTAGACATGGAGAAACCGTAGGCTCCCACATCCATGATGGTTACCAGGTCTCCCGTCTTAACGGCCGGGAAGGAGCGATCCACCGCCAGACGATCCGTATTTTCGCAAATTGGACCGGTGAAATCATAGATGCGTTCACCTGATTCCTGGTTCGTGCCCACTTTAAAGATGCGGTGATAAGCCTGGTAAAGGGCCGGGCGCATGAGTGTTTCCATTCCTGCATCCAGGCCGATAAAATTTTTATAACTGGTCTTTGTGCCGTTTACGCTGGCCAGTAGTATCCCCGCATCGCCGACAATAAATTTTCCCGGTTCTACCCATAATTCCGGCGCCGTATTGGGATTGTAGAACTGTTGAAAAACCTTCGCCAGCCGGGAACAGACTACCTGGATATCCAATGGTTTTTCTTCTGCCAGGTAGGGAATTCCAAAGCCGCCGCCCATGCTAATGTAATCTAGGCGTATTTTTAAAGTATTTTCGATGTGACGGGCTGTTTCCAGGATTGCTTTGAGTAGTTTTGGGAAGTAACTTTCATCCAGTACTCCTGACCCTGCCATGCACTGGATTCCAAAATGCTCTACTCCCGCTTCCCGGGCTGTCCGGTAGGCTTTTAAAATCGTTTCCCGGGGAATTCCAAACTTAGCTTCTTTTCCGGCAGTGACGATCTGGGAAAAGGATCCCCGGCCGAAACCAGGATTCAGCCGGAAGGAAATTTCTTTGGGAAGTCCGACTTCAATTAAACGCTCCAGAGAACTGCCATCATCCAGATTCAAATGACAGCCTTTAGACAGAGCAAATCTCAATTCCTCCCGGGATTCGTAATTTCCGGTATAAATACAGTCATCCGGTTGGATTCCGGCCTTTTCCGCCATTAGGATCTCCCCCGGACTGGAGCAATCTCCCCCCAGGGAGGGAAGCAGTTCTTTCAACACCCGCAGAAGATTTGGATTGCTGTTGGCCTTGATGGCATAGCAGATGCGGTAACGACCGAAGTGGTCATCTAATGCCCGGTTTAGGCAGGTTAAATTTTGATGCAGGCGTTCCTGTGAATAAATATACAAGGGTGTGCTGAAGGTGTCAGCCAGCTCCTTCAGGAGTGCAGTATTTTCAACCAGATTAAGTAATGGATGCATCTTTAATAATTTGAAACTCCAATACTGAACTTATTCAGGAAAAGGGGAAAGGTCATAAACTAAAAAGCCCCCCAGGAGGGTGGGGGGCTTTTAGCAGGCAAGCGTCGATTATATCTTAGGCAATACCTAAAACATCGTTAATTGCTTGCTTTAAGGCTTCTTTTGGCAGAGCGCCGGCGGACATTCTGGGTTTATCATTCAAAGGTACGAATAACATGGAGGGAATGCTGCGAATGCCAAAAACAGACGCCAGCTCCTGTTCCTGTTCCGTATCAACTTTGTAAATATTGAGTTTACCATCATATTCCCTGGAGACTTCCTCCAGAATCGGTGCCAGCATTTTGCAGGGCCCGCACCAATCGGCATAAAAATCGATAATGCAGGGGACTTCACCAGCATAATTCCATTCTTTATTTTTTTCAAAATTAAAGACTTTCTTGAGAAAGTCGGCTTTGGTCAAATGTTCGATCATCGTTTTCCTCGTTTAATAATTTTACCTGTTTTGATGCAAACAATTGCATTTGGTTACACCGACTCTGAAACGTGGTTGATTCCAACCTTTTATTCGGTCAGTTTTTCTTAACTTCCATGCCAATTAATGACTACCCACGTACTATTTCGTACCCGAATAATTTTGTTTTGGCTGACACTTCTGACCTGTTTGGCGGCTCAGGATTCAAGAGATATCTCTAAATCAAAAACGAATTCGGTATTAAATTATTTCACAACCGGATTCAAGTCAGTTTATTCCGATCCCATGAACCGTTGGATTATGGGGTTAACCACGACTGGCACGGTGGTCGCCTTACCCTATGACCAGCAGGTTAAACGGTATGCTCAAAAATACGGTTTAATACCCGCGGACCTGTCCAGGTTCGGGGATTTGTACGGCGGGAAATGGGCTCACTGGGTTCTGTTTTCAGCCATATTGGGAAACAGGGTTCTCCATGCACTTCCCCGCATTGAAATGTACTACCAATTTCAATATGCTCTGGTGGCTCTTGGTGTGAATGGTGCTCTCACGGCAGGACTGAAGTTAGCCGTTGGCCGGGAGCGTCCCAATGGCGCCGGCAACCGGTCTTTTCCATCCGGGCATACTTCCCATAGCTTTGTAGTGGCTGCTGTTGCTGATGAATTGTTCGGACCCAAAGTGGGAATTCCCGCTTACCTGATCGGCGGCCTGGTGGCCGTACACCGGATTCATGACAATAAACACTACCTTAGCGACGTTATTTTTGGTGCTGGTATGGGCACAATTGTAGGTCGGGGCTTTGCTTATTCTTACCGGGAGGCCAATCCCCGGTTTTCTGTAATCCCAAATTTAAACGGCGGGGTTACTTTGACCTATCTGTTTTGATGATTGACAGTCTTATTTCATTTTTTACAACTTTCGGTTTACCTGAACCTACCCGGCTATGGTAAAAACCCGGTTATTGTCAAAACCTGAACCAGCATTTAAAGGGAAAAGAATTGCCTGGATTCGACCGGTTTATGTGCTGATTTTATTGGTAACCTGGAGTGGGCTGGTCGGCTGGTTGATTAAAACGAATTACCTGGATAAAACCAATACCATCCGATTGGTTTCCCTGGAAACGGGCATCAGGGACCTCCCCGGCGATGCGGAGTGGATGGCGATATATCATCAGGGGAAAAAACTGGGTTATTCCACCTATACCCTCCGGAACCAGGGAGCAGAAGGGTACCGTCTTCGCAGTTCAACCCGGTTAAAAACGGCTATCGCCGGGTTTGAGACCGAAATTCAACTGGTTAATAAGGTTCAAATTGACACCTTATTCCGGCTTCAGTCTTTTGACGTGCGCTTAATCACCGAAAATTTTAATACCCGATTCAGAGGATCTCGCTCCGGGGATACGGTTCACGTTGACCATTTTCAAGGGCGGGACAGCTCCCGGTTTGCAATCCGTATTCCAGATGAAGTGTACACTTATATCGGCATCCAACCGATGCTGGCCAATCAGGGTTTCAAACCAGGCCAGCGCCTGGTAATTCCCTCCTTTGATCCCCTCTCCATGGAGGTGTCTGATTTGGAAATTGTTCATGAGGGGAAAGAAATTCGGGACATTCAGGGGATCGAAATGAACCTGAATAAAATCAGGATTTCCATGCGCGGAATCCCTTCCTATATCTGGCTGGATGACAATGGGCTGACCTACCGGGAGGAATCCCTCCTGGGTCTGGTCATGGAGCGGGTTACACCGGATCAGGCCGTTGCCACTGATTCCACCGCCAACGGTCTGGATCTGATTGAATCTTTCGCCATTCCGGTAGAAACTGAAATAAAAAATCCGCCGGCATTGAAAGCATTAACCCTTGAAATCAGCGGTCTGGACACCAACACATTGGCTTTAATTAATAACGAACGTCAGCGAATTATTCGGCAGGATGGGGACTTGTTGCTTCAATTGAAACCGGTTTCAGTGCCAGTCACTAAAACCGTGGACCTGAACCAACTTCTTCAGCCCACGCCCCTGATTCAATGCACTCACCCAAGGGTAAAAAATCTGGCAGCAACAATTGGGCAAGGTGAAGAAGACCAGGGTCAACCAGTGGATAATCTGGTTCACTGGGTGTATTCCAATTTAAAAAAACGCCCCATAGCCAGTTTGAATTCCACCCTGGAAATTCTGGACCGGAAAGAGGGCGATTGCAGTGAACATTCAGCCCTGTTCACGGCTTTAAGTCGCAGCATGGGTATTCCCACCAAGATTCATGCTGGATTAGTGTATATCCAGGGCCGATTTCTTTTCCATGCCTGGCCGGTAGTGGCGCAGAACGGTCAATGGCTGGCCGTTGATCCAACCCTGGGGCAGGAGGTAGCGGACGCCACTCACATCGCCCTGCTGGAAACTGATTTCACCAATCTTTACCAATTACTGCCCCTGCTGGGAAATATCACTATCCGGGTAGTGGGACAGCAGTATTAAAGGAATCAGAAAATGATAAATCTGAATCACGTTACCAAATCTTTTGGTTCACTGAAGGCAGTGGATGACCTCTCGTTAGTTGTTAAGTGGGGAGAATTATTCAGTTTTTTAGGTCCAAATGGCGCCGGAAAAACAACCACCATTAAAATGCTGGTGGGTCTTATGGTACCCGATGAAGGTGAAATCGAGATCAATGGATTCAACACCCGGCGCCAACCCCTGGCGGCAAAACGGATGATTGGATATGTCCCGGATGCGCCTTTCCTGTATGATAAACTTACGGGGCGCGAATTTCTGGAGGTAGTAGGCAATTTGTACAATCTGGATTCTGTACTGGTCACCCAAAAAATCAGACAATATCGGGAACGCCTGAACATTGGCAGCTGGCTGGATGAAGCCAGTGAAAGTTATTCCCAGGGGATGAAACAGCGGCTGGTCTTTACCGCGGCTCTGTTCCACGAGCCGGAAATTTTAATTATTGACGAACCAATGGTAGGACTGGATCCCCAGACCGCCAGAACAATCAAAGATTTGTTAAAGGAATTAGCCGCCGGGGGCGTGACTGTTTTTCTCTCTACCCACAATTTGAATGTGGCGGAGGAACTATCTACCCGTATTGGAATCATTCATCAGGGATCCCTGATGGAGGTTGGTACGGTTGAATCCTTCCGGAGTTCTCTACATCGCCAGGGTAATCTGGAAGACCTGTTTTTACATTTGACCGGTGACAGGGAGTCTTCCGGATTGAATGCTCCTGGAAATGATAATCTGAGGTCACCCGGTAAATGAGCTTTACGCTCCTTTTTCTAAGGATTCGCTGGCGTTCGATCCGTTATCGCCTGACCTTCGATTTCCGTAAAAACTGGCTGGAAATCCTGACGCCCGTTCTGATTATCAGCGCTATGCTCCTGGGCGGGTATTTTCTGGCCCTCCGGGGTGCTCAATTCCTCCTGGCCCAGGGCGAAGTGGGCCGCCTGTTGCTGGATCGTATCTTTTATCTGGGCTGGTCAATTATTTTTTACTTACTGGTTATTTCTAATGTTATTACCGCTTTTTCAACCCTTTATCGTTCCCCGGAAGTCAATTTTTTCCTGACTAACCCTGTTTCCTACCGGGACATTTTTAGGGCTAAATTGTTGGAAAACCTTCTGTACAGCTCTTGGGTAATTCTGGTGCTGGGATTACCCTTAACCTGGGCCTATGTCCGGGTCGTTTCAATCTCTGGTTGGGAGCTGTTGTGGTTATTCCCCCTGGGACTGATTCCCTATTTATTCCTGGCTACCGTCACTGGTTTGACGATTATCCTGATTATTGTTCACCTGTCCCGGTGGGTCCGAATCAGGTTTCTGTTTTTAAGCCTCGGCGCTCTGTTTTTCTTCTTCTTTTGGCTCTATTACAGGTTCAGTCAGCAGGATGTGGTGTTAGTGGGGGATGCCGCCAGTTTTCGGGCTGTGAGTCGTTATATGTTTAATTTAACCCTACAACCCTTTGCTCTGATTCCCAGTTACTGGTTTACAGAATTATTTACTAATTACGTACAAAGAGATTTTGACCTGTTGTTGTTTTTCACCGGATTATTGGTTTCCACCGCCCTGGTGGGCCGGGAGTTTATTTACTGGCTGGGCGGGAAATTGTATTTTGTTACCGTTCAGATATTGAGTTCTTACCAGCGTCAACCGGCCTCTCGAGCCATCAATTCCCGGAGTCTGAACTCCTTATTGAAGTGGCTCAGACCACCGATCCGCGGTTTAGTGTTCAAAGATGTACTCCAATTTGTTCGTACCCCGCAACAATGGATCCAGTTTTTGCTATTCGGCTTCTTCATTGGAATCTACCTCCTTAATCTGGCCCGGGTGAATATTCAAATGCAGGAATTAGCGCCTTTCTGGCGAACGTTGATCTATATTCTAAATTTTGGCTTCAGTGGATTTGTGATCGCCGCTCTCACCGCCCGCTTTGTTTATCCCCTCATTAGTCTGGAGGGTAGAGGCCTGTGGGTTTTGCTGACAGCGCCTCTGGAGTTAAAGACTCTCTTCCGGGAGAAATTCTGGCTGACGGTGATGTTGTTTTTCAGTCTGGCGGAGATCGTGGCTTTAGTAAGTAATCACTTCCTGGGTCAGGGATTGAGGATTAATCTTCTGGCCACTGTCTTTCTGATTCTGCTGACCCTGGGATTAGTGAGTATTTCCCTGGGGTTAGGATCCCTGTTTCCCCAATTCCACGAACAGAATCCCATGCGGATTGCCTCCGGCACTGGTGGGACCATTACTATCATTTTCAGTCTGGTGTATTTGGCTACAATGGTTTCCGCTTTTATCTGGTTCATTGTTTTACTGGAACGGCCGGCTCCGGTGAGTTCCCTGCTTTTCGCCAGTGCCTTGGTTCTGATCTTTAATATCCTGGTGATATTTATACCCTTGAAACTGGGTCTCCGGGCGCTGCTTAAAGTCGAATTGTAATCTCCGCTCTTATTGGGATTCAATCGCGACTGTGTCCTGATTTTGACTGTTTCCCAAATCCGCTTCAGGTTAACTTTTAGGTCATGTTTACCGCTGAAGTGTATCGGGAACGCCGCCGAACTCTGATTCAAACTATGACTGGGGGAGTGATCTTATTCCCCGGTAATCCGGAGGCGGCTGTAAATTATTCCCACAACTCCTATCCATTCCGCCAGGACAGTACGTTTCTCTATTATATCGGTATAGATCGCCCGGGACTGGCGGCGGTACTGGATGCGGATTCGGGAGAAACGACCCTCTTTGGAACGAACCCTTCTTTAGATGAGGTGGTTTGGATGGGTTTTCAACCGGCGCTGAATGAAATGGGAACGCAGGTCGGTGTCGATTCAGTACAACCTATAAGACAACTTCCGAAAATTTTAGCGCAGGCTTATTCCGAGGGTCGGATGGTGCATTATCTGCCGCCCTATCGTGGGAAAGTAACTCTGGATTTGGCTAAGTGGTTGAATGAGAAACCGGAGATAATTAACGGTGGCGGGTCGATAAAATTGATTAAGGCCGTGGTTGCTCAGCGATCAGTGAAAACTGGTGCTGAACTGGAGGAAATTGAGTTGGCCCTGGCGTTGACCCGGGAATTACACTTAACTGCGATGAGAATGACCCGCCCGGGCTTGAAGGAAGCGGAGGTGGCCGGCTATATGGAGGGTCTGGTCCGGGCCCGGCAGCGATTGCTGGCTTATCCGGTGCTTTTTTCCATCCGGGGAGAAGTACTCCACAACTTAGGCCACGGCAATGCGATGGTTTCCGGTGCCCTGGTCTTAAATGACACGGGGGCGGAATCAAAACTTCACTATGCCAGCGATGTTACCCGGACCTTTCCCGTGAGTGGGGAATTCACACCCACTCAAAAGGATCTCTATGAATTGGTCCTGGCCATGCAGACCAAAGCGATTGAACAGTGCCGACCGGGGGTTCCCTACCGGGATATTCATCTCGCTGCGGTCCGTGTGCTGGTGGAGGGATTAGTGAGTCTGGGTTTGATGCAGGGCGATCCCCGGGAAGCGGTGGCTGCCGGCGCCCACACCCTGTTTTTCCCCCATGGCTTAGGACACATGCTGGGGCTGGATGTCCACGACATGGAAAATCTGGGAGAGGAGTTTGTGGGCTATGATGATGGAATCAAACGGAGCACCCGCTCCGGTCTGGAAGTCCTGCGGTTTGGGAGAGAACTGGAACCGGGCTTTGTCCTGACGGTAGAACCGGGACTGTACTTTATTCCCGCATTAATCAATCGCTGGCGGATGGAGGATCGGGGAAAAGAATTTATTGTCTTTGACCGCCTGGATGAATTCCGATCCTTCGGGGGGATCCGGATTGAAGACGATATTGTTATCACCAAAACTGGCTGTCGGGTATTGGGACAACCGATTCCTAAAACAGTGGCTGAAATCGAAACTCTGATGGGAGAGTAAAAACTGAGCACCTCAGAAGTTGACTTATTACCGTCGATCCTTGCTCACTACGCCCTGGGCACTGTTCTCAACGTAAGGGACTCTAGTCATGGCTTTGTGAACCGGAACCTGAAGCTGGAAACAACCACCGGGGAGTACCTGTTACGATATTATTCTTATTCATCTCCGGAGGATATTCAGCGGGAAGTCGCCCTGCTCACCAAATTAGCAACTGAGGGTTTTCCCGTGGCACCACCTATCGCTCGCCTGGATGGAACTTACCTGAACCAGGAACCTGAAGGTTATTCAGTCCTGTTTCAGTTTGTTGAGGGGGATATTCCCCGGTTGAATCCGATTACCGTGGCCCAGATTGCCCAAACCGTGGCCAAGTTGAATCGTCTTACCGTGTGGTCAGCAGTGGAAAAACCTTATTATTGTACCACTACCTATTGTCAGAATTTATTAGACCAGTTTCCAGCTGCTGATTTTCAGTACCCGGATTTGTTTGCCTTTTACCGGGAAGAATATTTGACACTGGAACCCAGGTTGCAGCAACCAGTCCCCCGGGGATTGATTCACGGGGACGTCTTTCCTGATAATACAATTTTTCAAGGTAATCAATTGAAGGCGATTGTTGATTTTGACGAGTTTGGAATTGGACCGCTGTTGACTGAAATCGGTACGGCAGTGAATGGTTTCTGTTTTATTAAAGAACAGTTTCAGGAGGATTTATTTACTGTATTCCTGAAAAATTATGAATCGATTCGCCCACTGGAAGCGCCGGAAAGAAAACTGTTGCCGTTCTACCTGCGGTGGGGAGCCTTTGTGTTTGTTTCCT
>JBHHUS010000015.1:0-34224 GCA_046861615.1 Fidelibacterota bacterium | reverse complement strand
TCCGGGTTTTTTGTAGTGATATCCGCCCGACACAGGGTTAGTAGATCATCAATCATTTCCCCGGCCATGACCATCAGCCGCCGAACGGCTGAATCAGTTATTTCTTCCTTAGCCAAGGCAATAGGACGTAAATGTAAAAACGTCAATTTTTTTAAATAATCCCGCAGTTCATTGGATAATTTCAAATCCCGGGCAATCTTATCCAGCATACGAACACCAACTGCATCATGGCCATGAAAGGTATATCCCTTTTTTTTGTCAATCCGGCGGGTCACCGGTTTGGCAATATCGTGGACCAGGGCAGCAAATCGCAATTCCATTTTATCTGATAAAGCAGCAGCATTATCTACCACTTGCATAGTGTGATAAAATATATTCTTGTGGTGCCATTCAGGAGTTTGTTCCATCCCAAACATAGCATGTACTTCCGGAAAAATATATTTCATTAAGTCCGTTTTCTGTAATATCTCCAACCCGATTGAAGGTTTCGGTGTGGAGAGAATTTTTATCAGTTCGGCGGTAATTCGCTCTCTGGAAACAATTTCGACCCGCTCCGCTTGTCGTTGAATCGAAGCAAATGTGTTTTCTTCAATTCTAAAGTTTAGGGCCGCGGCAAAATAAGCAGCCCGCATCATCCTGAGGGGATCTTCGGAGAAAGTAATATCCGGATCAAGGGGTGTCACCAGACGTTTGGCCATCAAGTCCTGGACTCCGGTTAAAGGATCATGTAACTCCCCGAACCGCCCCGGATTTAGATTCATTGCCATGGCATTAATGGTAAAATCCCGTCGCGTTAAATCTCCTTCTAAATCAGTGTACCGAACTTTACGGGGTTTTCGGGATTCTTTACTATAGGCTTCTTTCCGGGCAGCGGCTACTTCAATCGGAATTGGTTTCAACGGAATTTTAGCCGTCGAAAATTTCGGAAACGGTACAATTGTTTTGACCCTGAATCTCCGAGCTAATTTCTTTGCAAATTCAATTCCATCACCTACCACCATTATATCAATTTCCTTCAGGGGCCGATTCAAAAACAAATCCCGCACCACTCCACCAACAACATAAACTTCTTGATTTTCAGTAGCGCCCAGCTCCCCAACCAACTTTAGAATCCGGCGTGCTTCCGGCTGGGAGTCCAATAAATGTATTACATTGACCACGCTTAAAGTTACCTACTTTCTAATATTCACTCCTTCAGGTTTTCGGCAAGGCATTTTAAAGCAGCATTAAATGATTCATGAAGCCAGAAGTTTATTTTTATTTTAATTGGACGGAATTATTACCTATTTTCAGTCAGGAATGAAGTTCTGTTACTACAGCTTGATTATTTCTGCTTTCTTTGTAACCAGCGCCGTTCAGGCGCAATTCGGCACTATATCAGTAACCGTTGATCACCATTTACTAAAGGACAATGACCGACAGGAACTGGTTACGATTAGTGAAAATATCGAAAGATTTTATAGCGGTCAAGTTTGGGACGAAGATTATCAGGACCTGGCGATTCCTCTGCATATCCAGTTTGTGTTTGAAGGTACTGCTCAGAAGGGAGGCCAAAAAACCTATCATGCCCAAGCTCTTTTTTCCGATGGTATGGACCTGCGTTATTTTGACCAATCGGTTCAGTTTTACTTTAATCCGGGCAGCTCTCTCTATTACGATCCCGCTGTTTTTGACCCCCTTGCCAGTTTTCTGGCTTTCTATACCTATTTAATATTAGGCGGTCAGGAAGACACTTACGAACTCCACGGTGGCAATTACGCCTATGAACAGGCCCGGGTAATTGCCCTTCGGGCCGTTTCCTCCGATTATCCCAAGGGCTGGGCGCAACGTCTGATAACTCTGAATGAAATCATTGCCAATAAAGGCCTGCGGGAAGCCCGTTTCGCCTTTTACCTTGCCCAGGATTTGTTTCAGCAGGGGCATGTTGATGAAGCTTTAACCGAATTCAATAATATGATGAAAGGGCTGGAATTGGTTTTCAGAGACTATCCCCGGGGAAGAGCACTTTATTTTTTAAAAGCCCACACTGAAGATCTGGCTAATTATTTAAAGACGCTGGGTCAGACAGAAATGCTGACAAAACTGGTGGAAATGAATCCTGAAAATAAGGAGGTATATCAACGGGCAATCGCTGCCTTGGAGGATTAAATCATTCTTCGGGGATTAAATCCTTAAACCGTCTTTTCCCTCTAATATAGTAGTTAAAGACAATACTCCCCCTGTACATCTTTTTCATCACCTGCCGATCCGGGACCTGTCGCAGTGATTGTACCAATCGTCGTTTCTGCCAGATGACTCGGGGATGGATCAATAACCAGAAGAGAGCCTGAAAAATGCCCCAGAAATGGTTAAAATCCCCTTTTGACAAGGCATAAATAATCGCCACCAATTCCAACCCATAGCGCAGGGGAAATAAATACAATGTTAACGGCCAGGAATAATTCGAAAGGAGCATCAGAAGTGAATTACGGTGATTTAAATACTGTTTTCGCCGGGAGAACATTGGCAGACTGACAGCATTTTTATGATAGATGACAGAAGCAGGTACGGCCCAAATCTCCTGATTCATCAGGTGGAAGCGCCAGCAGAGGTCTATTTCTTCCATATGCGCGAAAAAAGTTTCATCAAATCCGCCGGCTTGTTCAAAAGCAGCTTTCCGAACCATCAGGCAGGTTCCACTGGCCCAGAAGATCGAACCAGGACGATCATATTGACCCTGATCCTGCTCCTGATTTAAAAAGATTCGACCGCGGGCAAAAGGGAATCCCAGAATATCCAGTCCACCGCCAGCACCACCGGCGTAATCAAACATATCCCGGTTGAAATAATTCAGTATTTTTGGCTGAACAGCAGCTACCTGCGGATGAGTATTCAAACACTCCACCAGCGGTTCCAGCCAATGAGCATCCTGAATAGTATCATTGTTTAAAAACAATAAATAGATACCCCGGGCAACGGCTGCACCGCGGTTACACCCGCCGGCATAGCCAAAATTCTGGTCATTAGTCAATAAGACAAACTCAGGAAAATGTGTCGAAACCCAGTCAGCGCTTCCATCCGTCGAGGCGTTATCCACTACGATGATTTCTAAATTAGTGTAGGTAGATTGACTAAGTGAATTTAGACACTCATCCAAAACGGCAATTCCGTTCCAGTGAGGAATAATAATTGAAACCAGTGGGGATACCCCTGCCATGGAATTTTTAATGATAGGTTATTATCCGGTCAGAACCGGGGTAAAGTTCACTCCTGTTCAATATCAGACTGTTTCTCGTTTTTAAGTTCTTCCAACAATTTTTGTCCCACCGGATCATTGGGATTTTTATCAAGCCACTCTGAAAGTACATCTTCAGCATCATCCTTCAGACCCATTTTACGATAAGTGAAAACCAGTGAGGAAACAATTTTTGAATGATATTGTTGCCATTCGTTCCAGACTCTGGGATCAACTTTCTTATTTGTATTTACAGCCCGCTCCAGATCCAGATAAGTGAAATATAGTTTTTCAAATATCTCTTTCCCGATTTCGAAGGAATCCAAGTTGGATACATACACCTGACCGTACTCGAGTTTATCCCGGAGTGTAAGGTCACCGCGGGCCATCAACTTATCCATGATAGCCTTCAATCGATCTAACTGTCCCAGCTCTCCGTAAATTCTACCAACCTGATAATACAGGTCCTTGGAATCAAATTTAATAGTAGACTCAGGGATATTATCCTCCATTCTTTCCATCACCTGGAGCACTTTTTCCTTCAACTGAATTGCTTCCTCAGAATTTTCCAACCCCTGGGCCTGCAAATCCCGGAATTTTAAAAAATAATAAGCTGCCAACTGCATATAGGCGCTTCGAATGTTCTGAAGCAGGCGGACATTAGTCCGGGGGAAATAATACACTTCCTTGAGCCCCAGATTCCGAAATAGATACCCGGGTTTATATTGCCGGGACCAGATTTCACCTTCATTAGATTCCCATTGGGCAGCAGTGAAATTCCGGTTCCAGGTCTCAGAGCCAAATTCAGTCATTAAATTTTGCCACATCCGGTCGGGATTAATCGGATTTCTCCGATCCACTGGATGACTCAGAACGCGGTAAACCAGCCCTTCCATTTCCAGATAGGGCTCCAGTCCCAAACGGTTGGAGGAAGGTACGGTAACGGCAAAATAAACGGGATATTTCCACTTTGCATCATTAATGATCCTTAAAATCATCATATCCTTAACCATCAAGGCAGCGTTAGCATAGGTAGGTTGAACCATCCACTCGATGTATCCGTCTTTATTTTCAGGATCATTTTCAGCCGGTATTTGCACCTTCTGCGCTTTCCAGGGTAGTAAGCCGGAAGCAACACTTCGAATCTGGTCATCAGTTAGGTTAATAAAGCGTTCCAGTTCTCTGCCCAATGAGTCGGCACTTCCTTCACGCCGGGAATCCCGCAACTGCCGTATGTACCAATCAGTATTCAGTAGGCTTAAATTGGCAACAGTAACATCCAGACGCACTTTTTCCACTTCCTGAAGATACCATAGCGGAAAAGTGTCATTGTCCCCGTTAGTAAACAGAATCGCATTTGGTTCACAGGATTGCAACAAATTGTAACTGTAATCCCAAGCTATCTTATTACCAGTACGATTGTGCTCATGATAATTGGCTTTCAACATGACGCCGGGGATAAATATCAATTGTAACACCAACAGACCTATAGCCCCCTTTTTCACATGAGTCTTATTTTTCAGTTTTGACCTAAGAAAATCCATCAAAGCCGCCGCAGCCACTCCAATCCAGATTGAAAATGCTAAAAAACTGCCAACATAGGAATAATCCCGTTCCCGCGGTTGAGGATTATCCTGGTTTACAAAGACTATAATTGCCAATCCTGTCATCAGAAATAATGTTAAGATAGAAAATGCTTCCGTCCGGTCTTTCTGGAAATGGAAAACCATTCCAAAGATACCTAGGAAGAAGGCCAGAGGCAGGCCGAATTGAAACCAGTCCACACCATCCTCCCTTGGATTGGCTCCGTAGGCCGATACCCAACTATCGGTACTGGGACCCCTACCGGCAAATTGCCACAGAAAATAACGCCAGTACATTTTTTTAACCTGGTAATTCCAGAAAAAAGACCACTGTTTATCCATGCGGTAATATTTGTATTTCCGCTCCTGTTGAGCACTATATTGTCGTCCTTTTTCCGGCCTGCCAACCACCTCATGTTTAGCAGGCAACCCGTCGAACCGTCGTGGTAACTGGAACATTTGACCATATTGTTCCCGCTCCATGTAAGAAATAGCCCTTGGTACTGTTTCAGGGTCATTTTCATCAATCCGGGGATCCTGTGCAGACCGAATAAAAATTAATGCATAGCTGGAATATCCAATTAATATCAGAACAACCGCCGTGAGAGCGACCGATAATAACCGATGTTTTATTATGATGGCGGCCATCATTCCGCCAAAAATCACCAGAATTAAGAACATCGTTCCTGATAGTCCAATCCAATCCACCAGTTTTGGTAAACCGTCAATTATTCCATGGTTAATAATGGCATAAACAGCATAGGTAATCAACACGGTAATAAGAAATGTTCTCCACTGGAACTTAAATTTTCGAAAATAAATAATCAGGGCAACGAACGGGAGGGTCAGCAGGTTCAATAGATGGACACCCGTAGCCAAACCTATCATATAGGCTATGATTAAAAAGTAACGTTCATTCCCCGGTTCTTCTGCGCGCTCGGACCAGAGCATAATCAGCCAAATGACAATGGCAGTAAAAAAGGTACTTACCGAATAAACTTCCGCTTCAACTGCGTTGAACCAATGGCTGTCTGTGAACGCAAAAGCCAGAGAGCCAACCACAGCACCCCCGAAAGAAATAATAACATCCAACTGGTCTTTTATGGCTCCCCGCCAATGAGAGATAATCTTAACCATCGATAAATACAGAAACATAACGGCAAGAGCGCTAACAATCGGCGAAATCAGATTAATCCGGAAAGCGATATCCTGATTTACCAGCAGCAAGGAGAAAAGACGACCAATAATTAAATACAAAGGACTCCCCGGCGGATGGGGTATTCCCAGGATGTAAGAACATGCTATAAACTCACCACAATCCCAATATGGTACCGTATCAGCAGTCGTAAGAAAGTAAATCAGGAACGTAACAACCAGTATTACACCGGCAATGATCCTGTTTACGCGAATATAATCAGAATGAATCACTTATCAGATTTCCTTTTGTTGGGCGGTTTCTGCTTTTCTTTTTTCTTCTTTACCGGTTTTTCACTTTCCTTCGTGGATTTACTGCCTTTAGAGGTTTTCTTATCTGCCTTTTCTTCCGGTGAGGATTCCGCTGGTACGGTGGGTTCTTTCTTTTTTTCATCCAGATAATTCAATTTCAATTCGCTGACACTATGCAGGATAAATTGTTCTTCCCATTCGGTGAGGTTACCCTTCATTTTCTTTTGCAGCATATCCAGTAAATCGATGTAAAAAGTCGCTTGTTCAAGGTTACGTTCCGTCTTATCCGAAACCGGATTTTTAATTTTCCCCAGTGAAATCCAAGCACTCTGAGCAAAAGTAGATACCAAATGGAGAAATAATTGGTCCTCTTTTTTAATGGAATCTTCTGCCATGACGTCTTCCTTTTACTTTTAAGCAGTTAAATTGTTTTGATTAAAAATAGTTTCCAAGTTAGAAAAACAGTCTGCGAAAATACGGCTTTTCAACGGAACAATGGAGCACTGTATTCCCCATCAGGAAAGTGTTAACCCTTCGTACAAATCACGGTATTCTTTTAAAAAACGGCTTTTTATCAACACCTGCCCGGGGTCTGAAAGATCAGGATCCGTTTCCACCAGTTCAAAGGCAACTGATCGTGCTTTTCGGATTATAGGTCCATCTTGAACTAAGTCAGCGATTTTATAACGTAAAAAACCACTTTGTCTAATGCCAAAAAACTCCCCCGGCCCCCGTAACTTTAAATCTTCATCAGCAATCCGGAATCCATCGCTGATTTCTTCCATAATCATAAGCCTCCGTGAGGAGGGTTCGGTCACATTCCGGCGAACCAGAATGCAGTAACTTTTTTCACTTCCACGACCAATCCGGCCCCTCAATTGGTGTAGTTGGGTTAGACCGAAGCGATCAGCATGTTCAACAATCATTACCGTTGCATTAGGAATATCAATGCCCACTTCAATGACAGTTGTTGACACCAGCACCTGGATCTTTTTGTGTTTAAAAGCTAACATAACGGCATCTTTCTCCGCCTTTTTCATTCTGCCGTGAATTAAACCGATTCTCAGTTCGGTGAAGATAGAATCTGAAAGTTCATGATAGGCCTCCTCCGCAGCGGCCAGATCAGATTTTTCGGTCTCTGCTACCAAGGGATAGACAACCATACATTGTCGTCCGGCGGCCACCTCCCGGTGAACAAACTGATAAATTCTGGGTAGGCGCTCCGGGTCGACAACCTTGGTAACTACCGGTTTCCGATTCCCCGGTAACTCATCCAGAATTGAAATATCCATGTCCCCATGGTAAGTGATGGCCAGGGTCCGTGGAATTGGCGTAGCCGTCATCGCCAGTAGGTGAGGATTGAGGCCTTTGGCGGTCAGTTCACTTCTCTGGAGAACTCCAAAACGGTGCTGTTCATCCACAATGACTAACCCCAGTTCACCAAATAGAACATCTTCCTGAATTAAGGCATGGGTACCAATAACAACATTAATATTTCTTTTTTGCAGTCCGTTAAGAATTTTTCTTCGCTCCACCACGGGCATACCTCCCACTAACAGGGCACAACTGATGTGAGCAGTATTCATATATTTCTGAAAGGTCGCATAATGCTGGTGGGCTAAAATTTCTGTGGGAGCCATCAGGGCAACTTGAGTCTGGTTTCCCACGGCGATGGCCGCTGCCAGAATTGCAATGATAGTTTTTCCCGACCCAACATCCCCCTGTAGAAGCCGATTCATCGCTACCGGATTAGCCATATCTGTCCGGATCTCCTTAAGGACTTTTTTTTGAGCGGCAGTTAATTGGAATTCCAACCGATCAATAATTATTTTAACCTGTGGGCCTAATTTTCCCAGGGGTTTTGCCCCGACCTGCTCCAGGGATTTTTTGCGCAGAGCCATTAATAATTGAAGAAAAAAATGTTCATCAAATTTCAGCCGGTAAATTGCTTGTGCTAAATCTTGTTCTTCCTCGGAAAAATGAATATTGCGTAAGGCCCGATCAAGCGTCACTATTCCCTGTTCAGCTAAAAGTTGTGGAGTAAAATGATCCTCAATTGAACCAAGTTTTCCGATTATTACCCGGATCAATCGCCGTAATGCCCGACTGTCAAGTCCTACTTCCTTCAACGCTTGCGGTATGGGGTAAAGCGGAATAATTGCTCCGGAATGTAACGGATTCTCATCCTCTTTTAATTTTTCAAACTCTGGGTGGACTATCTGGTATCCCTTATAAAAATTGACCTTCCCATTGACAGCTAATAATTCTCCGGTTTTAATGGAATTTTTAATATAGGATATACCATTAAACCAAATCAGCATTAAAAATCCGCTATTATCAGACAACGTGGCCTGGAACATTTTCCGTTGTTTTAAACGTCGGACACCGCACACCTCCACCCTGCCGATAACGGTAACCGACTGACCATTGACTAATTTTGAGATGGGAGTGACGGTAGTACGATCCAAGTGACGACGGGGGAAATAATATAAGAGATCAATAACTGTCTTGACCCCCACAGATTCCAGGGCGGTTGCCCGAGCCGGACCGACACCCTTAATATACTGGACAGACGTTGAAGCTGTTAAAACTTGATTGGTGATAATTTCAGACCATTATTATCAAAAGATAATCAAATTAATTCATTCACATGAGTTCATCTCGTACAGGCAAATAAACAGTTGTTAATTATTGCCATTCCTTCCGGTAAGTGTAGGTAATTGTCTGACTGCCATTACCTTTCACCGTCACCGGAAAACTGATTGTTGAAGCATCTTTTTTCAAATAATTCACTGAAGCGTCCCTTACTACCCAATCTCCATAAATATGCTCGATAACCCGTACTTTGACTTTTATCTTCATGCTGTTTTTAATTTCAATGCTGATCGTTGATTCCACGCTCTTTTGTTGACGATTATAATTCAGAACCGTTCGTTTCCCCACCACATCAAAAGCCCTTCCTGAGATAATGACAGCGGTTCCTCCTTTCGGGACCTGACGGATCCGATCTTCACCCACAAATTCGATCATTCCTTTTTTAGTGGACTGAAACACCTGAATCTTTCCCTGGGGGAGAGGAATTCCCAGATTATTTTTCTTTGAATTGGCGATCCGATATTCAATTAATAGGGGCTCCTCCTTCTGACTCTGTTCATTATTTTCAAACAGATAAGCTTTTTCATAGGTTACATTTTTTGGATCATATAATCGAGTGGTAATACTTTCACCGCCTTTTATAGAAACAGGTTTCTGAATCCGGTAAATGTGATAGTCTCCCAGTTGCTCCTCCAAAGGAGCTGTCGGAGATAAGGCTGATCTGGCTCCCCCGATTTTAAAGGGCAATGGCCGCCTTTCAGGAATGACGCCCTGCTTCAGTTTCCCTTCCACCAGCTGTAATGTCAATTTTAAAAAATCGAGACTGCTATTATTGGTGACGAAAGCTTCCGCAATCAGTTGTCCTTTAGAATCTGCGTCATTCAGCACAAACCGATAAACCACATTCCAGTCAAATCCCTTAGAAAGATAAACCAAATTTCCCCTGACAGGCCCACCTTTCTTATGCTGGACCTTCCAGGTCAATGCTGGTTTATAGGTCACATTCTCCAGTAATCCAGGTGTAATAATTTGCTCAATCCGCTGTCGTGAAATGGATACCACTTCCCGTTTCCGTTGAATCGAAATAGAGCCAGGGGTAATTTCAGTTAATATTCCGGTAATTGATTTCTCATCAATAATCTTCAATTGAATCTTATCGCCTAAAAAACGATGAAGATGGCGGTTAAAATTAAACACACTCGCATCCCACCGCTGCATGAGCACCTTCCCGTTGGATAAGGAAATAAACGGACTATCCTTTACAATCCCATCCGGCAGAATATTATAGGAGATTGTAGAGGTGCCCGGTTCCAATTGCCAGGCCACTGGTTGTTTGATTAGCGCCTGATCATCCTTATACAAGGTCATGGTGGCATGTGTGGATTGTCCAAAAACAACAGACAGTAAAAACAGGGAAACAAGTATTTTTCTCATTGTAACATCTCAAGATTTGATTTTACCAGTTCATATTCCTCTGCCATATCACCGAATTTCTTCCGTTCCTGGTCGACAACTTTTTCCGGCGCCCGCTGGAGAAAATCATCCTTCGCCAGCTTCCTTTTTAAATTCCCCAGGTGAGCCTCCAACTCCCGGAGTCGCTTTGAAAGCCGGGACTGTTCTTTTTCAAGATCAATTAAGCCTTCCAGGGGAATAAATAGCTCCATCTTCTGGACAATCACGGTTGCCGAATGAGCTGGCTTATCCAAATGATCCCCTAAAACAACGGAATCCAGCCTTGCTAGGGAGCGGATAATCGGTTCATGCTCTTTTAATATTTTTTGGTAACCATTCAATTTCCGAATGACCAGACCAGCTTTTTTCCCCGGTGGGACATTCATACGACTGCGAACCATTCGAACAGCAGATACTACCTCCTTGATTAGACGAAGGGAGGATTCTGCTGAAGGATTTAACCACCGGGGGTCCCCTTGTATCCACGGAGATATAATTAAATCATTTTCATCCGATGTACGGAAATGACTCCATAATTCTTCCGTAATGAAAGGGGCCATTGGATGTAGGAGACGCAAAATGCCCTTCAGGACTTGAACAGCTACTATCCGGGCCATCCGGGCTTTTTCCGGATCATCATCTTGAAACCGTGTTTTAGCAATCTCAATATACCAGTCGCAAAATGCACTCCAGGTATATTCATAGATTAATTTGGCCGCTTCATTGAAATGGAATTGCTCAATTTTTTTATTTACCTCTACCGCTGTCCGGTTGAACTGGCTAATAATCCACCTTTCCGGCAGCTCCAGCTTAAGGTCTTCTAATTGTCCTTCCGGCAGTTCACCGTCATCCAGATTCATCTGGACGAACCGGGCAGCATTCCACAATTTATTCATGAAATTCCGCCCCACTTCCAAACGGGAATTCGAAAACAGTACATCCAGCCCCTGGGGTGACATTAACATAATCCCGAAGCGGACAGCATCGGTGCCATAATGTTCAAAAAGATGAAAAGGATCGGGAGAATTTCCCAGTGATTTGCTGAATTTCCGCCCCTCTTTATCCCGGAGAATAGAAGTAAAATAAACATCCCTGAAAGGCAGTTTCCCTATGAATTCATACCCGGCCATAATCATCCTGGCGACCCAGAAAAAAATAATATCGGGACCGGTAACCAGGGTATCCGTAGGATAGAAAACAGCTAAACTTTTACGCTGTTCGGGCCAACCGTGCACGGCAAATGGCCATAACCAGGAGGAGGCCCAGGTGTCAAGTACATCTGGGTCCTGAATCCAATTCTCGGGATCCGGTGGCCCCTCTACCGATACGTGCATTCCCCCAGAATCTTCCTTATGGTACCAGACGGGGATTTGATGACCCCACCAAAGTTGACGGCTGATACACCAGTCCCGGATATGCTCCAACCAGTAATTGTAGGTTTTAACCCAGTGAACAGGGTGAAAACGGATATCGCCCTTGTTAACGGCTTCCTGAGCCGGTTTGGCCAATTCCTCCATTTTTAAAAACCACTGGTCTGATAAATAGGATTCAATCGGAACCTGGCCCCGTTCGGAATAGCCGACATTATGAGTATAATCCTCCGTTTTAACCAGAAATCCCTGGGTGGCCATATCGGCCACTACCTGCTTCCGGGCCTGTTCACGGTTCAAACCTCGGTAGGTTTCAGGAACTTGATTATTCATGGAGGCATCTTTCTCCATGATATTAATGAATTCCAATCCGTGCCGTTCACCAATTGAAAAGTCATTTGAATCATGGGCAGGTGTCACTTTTACGCAACCGGTACCAAATTCAGGATCCACAAAATCATCGGCAATAATGGGAATTTCCCGGCCTACCAATGGCAGAATAACCGTCCGACCCACCAAGTGCTGGTAGCGTTGATCGTCAGGGTGAACTGCTACGGCTGTGTCCCCTAACATGGTTTCGGGACGGGTGGTAGCAACGGCCACAAAATCATCAGCATCTTTCAGTGGATAGCAGAAAGTCCATAGATGTCCTTGAACCTCCCTGTAAATCACTTCTTCATCACTAATGGCTGATTTCGAAACCGGACACCAGTTGACCAGCCTGTGACCACGGTAAATATATCCTTTTTGATATAGATGGACAAAGCCTGTCAGAACCGCCCGAGAATAACTATCATCCATAGTAAAAATTCCCCGTTCCCAGTCACATGAACAGCCCAGTTTCTTAAGCTGGTTAATAATAATACCGCCATACTTCTGTTTCCACTGCCAGGCATGTTGAAGGAATTCATCACGGGACAGGTCTTCTTTTATGATTCCCTGCTCCCGAAGCATTTTTACTACTTGCCCCTCAGTGGCAATGGAGGCATGATCCATGCCCGGAATCCAACAGGCATTAGCGCCTTCCATGCGGCTCTTGCGAATGAGAATATCCTGGATCGTGTTGTTTAGCACATGTCCCATCGTCAGGCGACCGGTAACATTGGGTGGCGGAATAACAATCGTATAAGCATCCTTGTCTGACTCTTCATCGGCATGGAAATATCCCTGATCCAGCCAATGCTGATACCAACGATCTTCCAGCTCAGCCCAGCGGTATAGTTTTTCTAATGGTTTTACACCCATCGTACTGGATTCAATCTATTCAGCGTTCCAAAATCAACGAGAAGGCAGTAGTCAGTTTTAAGACATTTTGATTGGATTTCACCAGGTTTGCAGAAATAATTCGACCAAGATTTCTCATTACCTTAAAACCGATAACCGGATTTTCATTACAAATTTTATAAAGATCACTTTTATCAACCCGCACCATTTTACACGATGTCAGTGCTCTTACATTGGCCGTCCGGCGATCGCCTTCATTGAATATTGACATTTCACCGAATGAGGGATGAAGTTCGCTGGAGAGTTTAATAATAGCCTTTTCACGATTATCAACTTCACCTTTATTCATGGAGAGGGTCAGGGCCTGGTTGATCTCAACTTTCCCCTCCAGCAACAGATAAATACAATCTCCCAGTTCTCCTTCCGTAATAAATTGCTCCCCGTCCGGGATCTCAACTTCTTTCATATAGGGATGGAACTGCTGGAGTTCTTCCTCGGTAAAATCGGTAAAAACCTGGAATTTCATTAATTGTTCGTCATTCATGGCTGCCTCACGGAATAATAATGGCCCGCTCCCCCTCTTTAATAGTATAATCAGGGCCGGGGTTTATTGTGACTGATATTTTGCTTTCCTCCTGTAGTGAAATTCCCCCTTCTTTCAGTTTCCGTTCGATAAAAGCATCCAGAGCTGAAGAATCGGAAGATAGGATGGCACCAATTCCTAGATTATCCTCTTCTGAAAAGACCCCCACCAGAACCCAGCCATGCTTTTTCCGGTAATGTTCAAACAAGGCATCATAAGATTTATCTACAAATTCCGACGGGATATCCACCCGTGTAAAATGGGATTTGGACTGACTATCCATCAGCCGATTCACCGCCTGGGGAATTCCGGGATCCATTACATGGGAGGCCAGTATGAATGCACCAAAATCATCGCTGATCACTACCTCATCAGCATTCGCCCGTTTAATATGGGTCAAATTATCCCGGTCAGTCAGGTAGGCTACCACCCGCACATTGGGCTCCAGACTCTTAATTGTTAATGTACCAAAAATCGTTTTTTCATCCGCATTCGTGGTTTGGGGGTTAATTTCATTGGGAATAATCACCACCGTAATTGCTTTTTTCAAATTAGCCCGCTGTAAAATGGTTTCCTGAGTAAAATCACCGGCCACATAGTGGATACGAATCCCCCGGAAGCTGTTCTTTAAATGATTTATCTCGTCTTCCGTTAAATCATTGATCAGGACTACATCCCCCTTTTTCCCCTGCATTAAATGCTCCAAAGCCTCCAGAATCTGGCTGCCTTCTTTATTCCATCCACAAAGAATAATATGGTTCTGAATATCGAGTTGTTCCAAACCTTTGCCCTCCCGAATTTTTCTGGCAACAAATATGGACGATATTGTTGCGGTCAATAATGAAACCAGTGAAATTCCCGCAAACATCACTAACACTGCAAACAATCGTCCCGGAAAAGTTTTTGGTGTAAGATCACCGTAACCCACGGTTGTCATAGTGACGATTGCCCACCAAAAAGGATTCTCGCCCTGGGATATTTCCCCCGTTTCAACCAGCTGCAATATCAGACCACCCAGGATCATGATCACTAAGATCCCGGCACCAACCTGAAAAAAACTGTTACGAATTAAGGTTTTTAACCAAAGGCGCATTCAATAAATTTAACGAATATGGAGATAGATTTGAGGGGTATATTTCTTGATTCTCCCATTTTCGGGGTAAAACCAGCTGAATTTGATTATACACTCCCGGGATTTGATTAATCTTTTGTCTCCATTACTGCTACCGTTTCAATGTGGGGGGTGTGGGGAAACATATCCACCAGAGTTAATTTATTTAAGTCGTACCCATGCTTCAACAGCATTACAATATCCCTGGCCTGGGTGGTGGGATTGCAGGAAATGTAAATAATTTTCCGAGCTGTGAATTTGGGTAGCAATTGCACCATGGATTCATGCATACCAGCCCGTGGAGGATCCACAATTATTACATCCGGTGACTCAAATAAATTCATATTCTTTCCCGAGTTGAAAAACGAATCCAGATTAGCCCGGTGAAAACTGACATTAGTGATTCCATTCCGTACGGCATTCCGGGTACCGTCTTCTAATGCTTCCGGTACGATTTCAAATCCGTACACTTTCCGGGCTCGCCGGGCCAGAAATAAGGATAATGATCCCGCCCCGCAGTACAGATCATAAACAATATCCTCAGTACCAATTTGAGCGTCACCTATAACCGCCTGGTAGAGTTTTTCAACCTGTAAGGAATTTGTTTGAAAAAAGGAATTGGCCGAGATTTCAAAGGTGAGATCACCAATCTGCTCCTCAATTGTGGGGCGGCCGAAAAGTAGTATCTCAAATTCTCCAAAGGCAATATCCGCTTTACGCGTGTTCACATTATTTACCAGGGAAGTGATTTCAGGGATTTCCTGAATTAGAGTATCTGTCAGTGGTTGCAGTAGTTCTAAATTTTTATAGGAGGTAACCAGATTCACCATCATATCACTAGTTTTATGTCCAAACCGCAGGACCAGGTGTCTTAAAAAACCGTTATGCGTTTTTACATCATAGGGCTTCAGATTAAGTTCCCGGGAGAGCGTTTGAATCCGATTTAAAATTTTATTCCCCAGTGGCGGCATTAACAGGCACGTATCAATATTCAGAATTTTATCCCACCGACCGGGCAGGTGCATTCCCAGGGCAAAATCCCGCTCTGCATTGGGGGACTCCTCCGGTAATACCCAGCGGCGGTTGGAAAAAGTAAATTCCATTTTATTCCGGTAATGATAAATCTGATTCGCCGGTAGAGTTTGATCCACCTGAAAATCTTCAATCCTGGCCTGACGACGAAAAATTGCTTCCACCTGGTGCTTTTTTTGAGTTACCTGCTCCTGATAAACCAGTTGCCGGGTGCTGCATCCACCACAATAATTAAAATGGCGGCATTCAGGTTCAGCTGCAAACTCCGATTCATACACAATCTCCAGAGGCCGGGCTTCGGCATAACCACTTTTCTTCCGGTATACTAAGGCTCGAACAGTTTGCCCCGGAATTGTATTTTTCACAAAAATTACAAAACTACCGACCCGGGCAACACCTTTACCACCATAAGCCAATGATTCGATGAATAATTCAAGTTCAGCACCTTTTTTTATGACTGCTTGTTCCATAATTGCAGTCTATAAATTAAACCTTTCTAATCGGAAATTATGCTGGAAAGATCAACCAGGGAATCCACTCCCCACCAAACCGTCACCTAGAAATGCTGAACCTGATCTACAATACCAACAATAATTGAGCGAATGGGTGCTAAATCATCACCTGCAATCTGTCGGGCGGAATTTCCTTCATCAATCATTAATACGGTCTCGCCAGCTCCCGCATCCACAGCATCCACAGCAATCAGATATTCCCCCGTAGGCTTATTTTCCAAATTGAGGCAATCCACCACCAGTAAGCGGCGATTATCGTAGAAAGGATGATTAATCGTGGAATGGAGGGCTCCACAAATTTTTCCCAAAATCATTACTTCAGTCCTTTCCGTATTCCGGATAGTCGGTCAGTTGAATATCGTCCACTATTCCAATGATGGTGTGATCCACCGGAACGAACCAGCGGTCCAATGCCAATGCTGCCTCCCGGGAACTCTCATAGTAAATCAGTTCTCCCGATAAGGCCATACGAGTTGAATCAGCCGCTACTACGGGCTTTCCTGTTGGATTTTGTTGTTTATCCAACGGTTGAACAATCAGGAAGGGCACGCCTTCCAGGCCGGCGTAGGCCTGAACCGGTGTCACCGTACCCAATACCCGTCCTAACAACATTTAGAGTTCTCCGCCTTCCAGATTCTGAAGCTTCACTGCGGCAAAGCTGGTGGACTGATCAATCTGTTTCACCAGTTCACTATGAATGTTCGGCAGGATGGTTGAGCTTACCCAGAATTGTTCGTCAGTGATATTATTTCGGGCAATCGCGACGGCAACCTCTACCTCTTCCACTTTTCCGGAGAACAAAGCAAAGGCTTTACCACCCAGATCATCGGCCAAACGGATCTCAACCAGCGTCACCCGGGCACCTTTCACCCCCGCATCGGCCCCCTGAATAGTGGCAGCCACTGAACTGGTTTCAATGACACCCAGAGCCTCGTCAACGCAGGGCTGCCTGGTGTTCATAATCCCGTCAAAAACTTGTTCATGAACATCCGGAAGGAATAACCGGTCAAGAATACTTGATCCACCTGATTCCAGACCAATCTGATATGATTCCTGGACAGCAGCCACGCTACCGCCAATCAAGATCAGGTATTTCCCTTGATGAACGGTCCCGGACTTAAGAATACTTATAGGTGCCTGTTTGACCATCCAATCCCCGGCCTGAATCCCGGCGGCAATCGTGGAAAATTCAATCAATGCCAATGCTGGATATTTTTTCATCATACAATCCTGAAGTGATCTACCAGAACACATCGGCGTTCCCGCGTAAAACTACGGGCATCGGTGAGCCCTTCTCCTGTTGGACTGGCAATGGTGAAAGAACAATGACCCTCTCCCCCGTAGCCTAAACCAGCCAATGAAGGTCCGTTTTTTACGAAAATACTGCAATCCATTTCCCGGGCCATCCGGCTGAGATTATCCAGATTTTTAGAATGCATAATGGCCGTGTGACCACGGCCGTGTTCTGCCTCTTTCGCCAGGTCAATTGCCTGATTCACGTTGGGAACACGCACAACTGGGACTACCGGCAGCATCTGTTCGGTCCAGACCAGCGGATGGGCCAAAGGTACCGGAGCCAATGCCAGGCGAATGGAATCATCCACCTTCAAACCAATCTGATCCAGAATGACCTGTACGTTTTTCCCAATCCATTCTTTTTTGATCACTCCCGGTTGACGGGTACCAGAAACCGATTTAAAGATGACCTTTTCCAACCGTTCGATCTCATGAGGTTTCAACACAACGCCTTTGTGCCGGGGAAAGGCCGCCAGGAGCTGATCCGCCACTGTTTCCACCACAAATACTTCTTTTTCCACTACACAAATGATGTTGTTATCCATGGAACCACCCTGAACAATGGATTTGGCAGCAGTCTCAATATCGGCACTCTCATCCACTACTACGGGAGGATTTCCGGGACCGGCACAGATCGCCCGCTTACCACTGGTCATGGCTGCTTTTACTACTTCACCACCACCAGTAACCACCAGCAGATTTATACCCGGATGCTGCATCAGTTCCTGGGCAGTTGCGATTGTTGGTTCCGCCAGGGTCACTACCAGGTTGGGTGGTCCTCCAACTGCTATAATCGCTTGATTCAGCAACTCCACATTATAAACACTCACCTGCCTGGCAACCGGATGGACATTAAAGACCACCGCATTCCCGGCAGCAAGCATGCCAATTGTATTACAAATGATGGTTGAGGTGGGGTTCGTACAGGGAGTAATGGCGCCAATTACGCCTACCGGGGCTAACTCAGTAAGGGTCAGACCGCGGTCACCGGTTTTAGCTTGCGGTACTAACACCTCTGTGCCGGGTGTTTTCTCCGTCACTAATCTATTCTTGGCTACCTTGTCTTCCACTCGCCCCAGACCAGTTTCCGTCTGGGCTCGTTGAGCCAGGTCTTCGGCATATTTCAGCATACTGACACGAATATTGGTAATGATTTCATCCCGTTTGACCAGGGTCATTTCCATAAGCTGCCGCTGCGCCTTGGTGGCGGCTTTCACTGCCGAATTAATGTCCATATAGACACCATTGCCAAATTCCGGTGCAATCATCGGCTCCGGACTTCCCGTTAGGGAAGGAGCGGTCATTCCAGCGGGTATATGCAATGATTGAACCACTTTCGAGGCAATCAAATCCACCTGTGTTTGTGTTAATTGAGACACCTGTCACCTCCAAGTATTGTTATTTCCATTATTGCAATTATCCCTCCAATATTCCTTTTGAAACCAGAATACCTTTGGTTAGGGCAATTAGCAGTTTCCTGTGTAATGCGATTACGGGTGGCATTTCATTTCGTTTCAACAAGCGAAACGCTATCCACGACCATCAGCCATTCGCGCCTTTTTTGTATTTGGTTTGTCCATTTACTTCCCAGTGATCAACAATAGCCATGACCACCGCATCACATGGTCGTTTATCGGTTTGAACCGTCTGGCGGGCTGAACTACCGCTGGCGTAAAGAACCATCTCGTTTATTCCAACACCAATGGCATCGGCGGCAACAACAAAACCACCACTTTTCTTCCCTTCCAGGTCTACCGGTTGCAGCAGGAGGAATTTTAACCCCTCCATACTGGCTTCCTTTTGGGTCGCTACAACCGTTCCTACTACTTGAGCGAGAATCATAGGATATCTCGCTACTTACTGCTCTGTTTCATTACCGTTTGACCCTTATCGGTCCGACCTAAGGGTATAACCGCATCCACATTGGCATGGGGTCGGGCAATGATATGAACGGCTACTATTTCACCTACCCGGGCGGCACCGGCTTTACCAGCATCGCAGGCGGCTTTGACGGCAGCCACATCACCGCGGATGTTGGCCGTTATATAACCACCACCTGTTTTTTCATAGGACACCAGTTCCACCTTGGCGGCTTTGACCATTGCATCGGCCGCTTCCACCAGCGCCGGGAAACTTCTCGTCTCGATCATTCCAAGTGCTTCAGCCATGATATTCATCTCCTTACATTAATTAACGAATCCACACATTGATTTTCATCTCTTGGATGAAAATTCTCTTTCCCGTCCAATTTCAGCATCGAACGAAAAATCTTAAGACTGTTTTTCAAGTCCGGTTACTTCTTCAACAGTTTTCGTCGCCACCCGCCAAGCTACGTCTATATCGCGTTCTTCACCTCCCAGATATAGACGACCAAAACTGCCAAAACTGCGAACTTCCAGAATGTTGATCTCCGCCGCCTTTTCAGCTTCGTTTGCCGCCAGGGCCGCGTAAGCGGCGGGCTGGACTTCCATGACATACAGTGTTTGTCCCGGTACAATCATATTTCCGTGGCGCATACGGTTAATGAGCTGGGTTTGATGATCATCAATCCGACGGATAACCTGACTGGAAAAAATTTTAGGTTTCCAGCGGTCCTCTTCTTTCAACTCCAGAGCCGCTAAAATAGCCTGACCTGCCTGACGAACTTCTGCCTGGGATTCTGAATGAATTTCAAGCATTCCGTACAGCCGTTCCACAATCTGCATCCCCGGGGTTACACGGGTGGATTTCAAGGCAATGTCCGTCACCCGGTTAATTTCAATTCCTGGTGAAATTTCCACATACAGAGAGGCCATTCCGGTAATCGGCAGAAAGCCTTTGGCCACCGTACCCAGGAATGCGGCATACTGCGGTTGTAAATTATCCAGAAATACGTACGCTCTTAAATCGACCATGATTTTATCTCGCTTTCTGACTACCGTCAGTTGGAGACGGTAACTGTTTTAGCTTCCTGTAATATTTTTATTCCGGCACTGGCGCCGATACGGGTGGCGCCGGCTTTGATCATTTCTTTGGCGTCTTCATAGGAATGAATTCCACCGGCCGCTTTCACACCGATTCCCGCCTGACCAACGGTACCACTCATTAGAGCGACATCCTCAGCAGTGGCCCCCTGGGGACCAAAGCCAGTGGAGGTTTTGACAAAATTAGCCCGCGCTTTCTTGGCCAGAGTGCAGGCCCGAACCTTTTCATCATCATTCAGATAAGCCGTTTCAATAATCACTTTACTAATAGCACCACCATCCCGGCAGGCTTCGCAAACCAAGCGAATATCGCGGTACACTAAATCATCCCTTCCACTTTTTAAAGCACCGATGTTGATTACCATGTCGATTTCCCGGGCACCATCACGAATCGCCCGGCGTGTTTCCAAGGCCTTGATCTCTGGCATGTGGGCTCCCGAAGGAAATCCAACCACGGTACAGACTTTTACACTGGTTCCGGCCAATTCCCGGGCAGCCAATGAAACATAACTCGGACTGATACAGACCGATGCAAAGCCAAATTCAGCGGCCTCTGAACATAATTTTTTAATATCATCCTCAGTGGCATCCGGTTTTAACAAAGTATGGTCAATACATTTGGCAATATCCTCAGGCACACTTTCACAGCCGGTTCCACCGTGGAACCCAATCCGATCTACGCCAAAGTCGAGAAACTTCCGAAGCGTTTCCGGTCGTTTTTCGACACAGACACCACAACGGCAAACCATATCGGAATCACAGTGGTCACCATCCGTACGGGGAACCACTTCACCGCCACCGATCATCAAAGCCTCTACCCGCTGGGCGATTCGAAAAACGTCTTCATTACAAATATCTACCAAATCTGCCTCCTTTTCCGTTCTTAAAACCTCCGTTTCGACATTGCCATTAATATGATGTTGATCCAGTTCATCAATCATTTTCACCCGCAATTGGTGGCGGTCTTCGGTACATCCGGTTTTAATAAAAATATCTACAATTTGCTTCGCCAGGCTCGGACCAATTAATCCGGCTCCTAAAGTCAGAATATTGGCGTTGTTATGTTCCCGGGCGTTACGGGCTGTGGATAAGTCATAGCACAGAGCTGCCCGAATTCCCGCAACCTTATTTGCCACCATTGCGGAGCCGATCCCGGCCCCATCCACCATAATACCCAAATTAGCTTTTCCATCGGCCACGGAGCGGGCTACGGCGTAGGCAAACCGGGGATAATCCACTGCTGCGCTGCTGTTGGTACCGCAATCAGCAATTTCATAACCCGCCTGATTTAAATATTCCTTTAATATTTCTTTTAAGGCGAATCCACCGTGATCCGCACCCAGAGCGATCGTATGAATCATATTTTGAGAAGACATTTAAACTTCCAGCAATTCTCCGGCGACCCACTCGTCGGTAATCAGAACATTGAACCACTGGCCCTTGAGACCGGCCCGGACGGCAGGCAGTTTTTCTTTGCCCCCAGCCACAGCAATGGAGTATGGTTTCCGGCACAGTTCAGTTAACTCAATCCCAATTGTCCGGGCATCCAATTCCGGCGAACAAATCCGGCCATTCGCTTTTATAATACGGGAACAAATATCCCCCACGGCACCTTGAGCAATCAGCTGGTCCACCTCTTCAGGCTCAAAATAATCGGCTTTCACCAAGACCGACTGGTGGCTGAATGATCCCACCGTGAACATGGCAATTTCGGCTTTCTGCGCCAGAGCCAGAGTTCTGGCAATATTTTTATCAGAAACAATCGCCTGCTTCAAATCAGGTCGGTCAACCACTGCCGGCAGCGGTAATACAAAGGGCACAGCAGAGTAGTTTTCACTAAGTTTCTGAGCAATTTCACTGGCGTGAGTATCGTATTCTGCCCGGGAGATACCGCCGTTTAACTGAACAACAGTCACATTTTTCAAGGCCCGTTTACGCAACTTCCGGGTAACGGCCTGCATGGTGGTCCCCCAGGAAATCCCCAGAATACTACCTTCCCGAATGATCGTGTCCAGATAAATCACCGCCGCCTGACCGAGCCGACTTTTGACAACCCGGTCATCATTCTCACCATTGGGCACCACAATCGCCTGCTTTAAACCATATTTTGCTTTTAGTTCTTGTTCCAAGCGGGTTCCTAACTCCCGGGGATCGTGAATCTCAATTTTAACAATTCCCTGTTCCCGGGCCTGGAGTAATAATCGTGAAACACCCGGCCGGGAAATACCCAGTTTTTTTGCAATTGCCTGTTGATTCATTTGATGCTCATAATAAAGGCGGGCAATTTCAACCAAGAGTATTTGTTTATCCGGTTTTGTCACTTTGCCTGTATGAACATTTGTTCATTTGTATTTAACATTTGTTCAAAACTACAAGGAAAATGCCGGTGTGTCAAGAAAATTTTTCAAATCGGATTCTAGTTAAAAACTAAACGGATGTGTTTTAAGAAAGAAACTACAGACGGTCTTTGACTGTTTGAATTAATTCCCTGGCTATCTCAACCGTCGGCCCCTCCGCGTAGATACGGACTATTGGTTCAGTGTTGGATTTCCTCATATGGATCCAGCGATCGGACCAGGAAAATTTGATTCCATCCACGGTGTTGACTTCACCATCGGCAAATACAGTTTTGGTAATCTTTAAGATTTTACCAAATTCCAGATCCCGGAGTTTAATTCGATCCTTTACAATTTTAAATTGAGGTAAGGTCGCATGAATCTGACTTATGGGAATCTGCTCCAGGGCCATCCGGCTCAAGATCATGGCCGCTCCCACCAGGGAATCACGCCCCAGATGGGCTGCTTTCAGGATCACGCCCCCATTTCCTTCACCTCCCAGATTGGCGCCGCAGCGTAACATTTCTTCCACCACGTTGATTTCACCCACAGCTGCCCGCCGAACACTGCTATTATAGTTAGCAGCCATCTTTTCCAACGCCAGAGAAGAGGAAAGATTGGTAACCAGAACCTCCGGCTTTTTAACCGTTTTCAAATAACTTTCCGCTGCCAGCACCAGGGTGTACTCTTCGCCCAAAGGGATTCCCTTTTCGGAAACCACGGCCAGACGATCCGCATCGGGGTCAACAGCCAGGCCAACGTCAGCATTAGTTTCCACTACCTGCCGGCACAGATCCTGTAAATGCTCCGGGAGCGGTTCCGGCCCCCGGGTAAATTCACCGCTGGCGTCGCAATTCACCCGGGTAACACTACACCCCAGGGATTCCAATAATTGCGGTAGTGCATCCGAGCCAGCCCCATTCACAGCATCCACCACCACTTTGAATTTTCGCTTTCGAATTTCCTTCAGATTCAGAAATTTAAGACTGACAATATGCAGAACATGTTTCAGGACCGCATTCTCGTCCGGTAAAAACACACCAAACGATTGACCATCTGGGGATTTTACAGGATGATCTACGAGCTGAAACAATGCCTGCCATTCTCCATCCCGGAAAAAAGTTCCGTCGCTGCGGATAAATTTCAGTCCGTTCCATTCAATCGGATTATGGCTGGCAGTAATGACTACTCCACCCGCTGCTTCCGAGTGTTCTACCAGAAATTGTACCGTTGGAGTTGGTACAATCCCGCAGCCGATAACATCCCGACCCAGATGCAGTAATTCCTCCACAAAAGCATCGGCCAACCAATCCCCGGAGGGACGGCTGTCCCGACCGATAATAATGACCCCCACTGACAATTGGTGATGAAGCGCCCGGGCATATTTCCGGACTTCCTCACCATTCAGGTGGGTATCCACCAGTCCCCGAACACCGGAAATGCTACGGATAATCATGAGCTTAAAATAATAAAAAAGGTTCGGTAAAACACCGAACCTTTTTCGAAGTGACAGTAAGATTCAATTACTGCATCCTGGCAAATCGGGCGCGGCGCCGGACTGCTTTTTTCCGGGCAGCGCGCTTTTCATCGCTGGGCTTGATGTAGAAGGATTTACGTTTCACTTCCCGCAGGACGCCGGCCCGTTCCCATTTCTTTTTGAAACGACGCAAGGCGCGTTCGAGCTGTTCACCGTCCCGTACGGAAACTTCAACCATTCAATATCACCTCCTTCCACTCAGCCTAAATAAGTTCTTAATGCTTTACTGCGGGAACGATGACGCAGGCGGCGGATGGCTTTCTCCTTGATCTGCCGAACCCGTTCCCGGGTGAGATTGAACTCTTCGCCAATCTCGTTCAGGGTCAGGGCATAATCCCGGTCAATGCCGAAATACATTTTAATTACCTGCCGTTCCCGTTCTTTTAATGTGTCCAGAGCCTGACGAATTTCATCCTTCAGGGATTCCGCCATGAGCGGTTCGTCGGGCGAAATTTGACCATCATCCTCAATGACGTCAATCAATGAATTCTTGTCCCCGTCTCTAAAAGGCGCATTCAAGGAATGATGGCGCCGGGAAATGCGCATGGCGTCGATCACTTCGTCGCCGGTCATTTCCAGTTGCCGTCCAATCTCCTCCTCGTTAGGAGAGCGCTCCACTTCTGCTTCCAGTTTCTCTGCTGTTTTGGTAATTTTGCTGATTGTCCCCACCCGGTTCAGGGGTAACCGGACAATCCGGGAATGCTCCGCCAGGGCTTGCAGAATTGACTGGCGAATCCACCAGACAGCGTAAGAAATAAATTTAAAGCCCCTGGTTTCATCAAACCGGCCGGCGGCCTTGATCAAGCCCAGATTGCCTTCATTAATCAGGTCCGTAAGCGGTAGTCCCTGACCCTGGTAATCCTTGGCAACCGACACGACAAACCGCAGATTGGCCTCCACCAATTCTTTCAGCGCCAGGCGGTTGCCCTTTTTAATCTTTTGTGCCAGTTCCACCTCCCGGTCCGGGTGTAACGGCTCAAATTTCCCGATCTCTTCCAGGTATTGACTTAAACTTCGATTGGATTCGTTGATTGCTCTTCCTGCTTTGGCCATGTATTCCTCTAATTTTAGGGCGCAAAAAAGTAAAGTAATTTACAATAAATATTCTTAATACTCAAGACACAAACAATTTAAATAACTATCAGCAGCCAGTAAGGCAAATTCCTTAACGCTTAGCGTCTCCGGTCGACGGGAAAAACCAATTTTCTGCTGAAGGTTACCAGAGATTCCAAAACCACTCAGGGAATTTTTAAGCATTTTCCGCCGCTGGGTAAAGGCTGCCGTTACCAGCTTTGAAAAGCGGGGGAAAATTGCTTCTGAAACCAGCGGCTCCACCAATTGTTCCAAATGAATAAACGCCGAAGCTACCCGGGGGCGGGGAATGAATACTTCCGGTGGAATCGTAAAACAGATTTCCACGTTCAAAAAAGCCCCCACCATGACGGTCAGACGGCTATACGCTTTCGTGCCCACTGCCGCTGTCAGCCGTTCCCCCACTTCTTTCTGCACCATCAAAAAGGCATTCTTCCACTCCGGTCGCTGGGAAATCAGCCAGAAGATAATCGGCGTGGTGATATTGTAAGGAATATTGCCCACAATGCGCACCGGATTCGGTAGGTCCAGGTCTGATAACGCTAATTTTAAAACATCCTTCCCAATTATCCGGCAGGCGCTGAGTTCAGGGTCGGCCTTTAGATGCTCTATCAGCAAAGGATCGACTTCGATCACCGTCATTCCGGCAACTTTGTGGACAATCTGCCGGGTTAAAACACCTTCTCCTGGTCCAATCTCTAAAATATGGTCTTCAGGTTGCAGCTTCAGGCTGCGGACTAAACGCTGCAACAGATTGGGGTCCACTAAAAAATGCTGACCCCATTTTTTACGGAAGGGGTGCGTTATGGCCATGCTTGGATCATATAATAAATAAAGTAATAATCATCAGCCCGATTTTACCGCTGAAAGTTCTAAAGTGCGAAGAACACATTGACCGAAATTGTGAATGTCCAAATAAAGCATCAATCAATATTATTATTGTTCGTTGTATCCAACAGAAATAGATTTACAATAATGAATTGTTCAATACAAAGACGGATAAAAAATTAACAACAATAAGGATAATAACATGAAATCATTCAAAAAAGCATTTTTATATGGTTTTTTAACCTGGCTGATTATTTTTATAATCGGTATTATGGCTTACATGGTTCATGATTCAAACAGACCACTTTTTGAATCAATTATGGCAGTAGCTTCAACAACTGTATCTGTCATCTTTGCCTTGTTATACTTCAGAAATGTTGAAAAAAACTATATCAAAGAAGGTTGGGTGCTTGGATTAGTTTTCTTCTTAGTAAATATAGGTATTGATTTACCATTATTCTTACTGGGGGGACCAATGAAAACCACTCTTGGAAATTATATGGCAGATATTGGATTAACCTATATTCTCTTTTTTGCTGTTACAGTTGGCATAGGTTATGCGTTGGAAAAGAAAAAATAACTCGTATGAAAAGAATAAAGAAAATTGTTAAGATGATCGTCGAAAAAACTGATATCGGATTTTCGGCTTTCTCTAAAAATTATCCTATTTTTCCAATCGGCAGAACAATTCCGGAACTGATTGATAATGCCTTGGAGGCCGCCAATCTGTTTTTCGAAGCAGAAAATATTTAACTCAGCTATGAAAATTTGAAATTCGAATTTGATTTCAAATAATTTTTTCAATATTACAAAGTACTTAATTCCAAATTCCTGGCGGCTAAAATTGGTATGAATCCCACTTTGTTGTCACAATATGTACAGGGACATAAAAAACCCTCGGCAAAACAAACTGAAAGAATCCTATCAGGGATCCATCAGATTGGGCAGGAATTAGCTGAAATTAATTTGTTCCATCGCTAATAAAAGCAGCGATTTTACTTTACAGCTTGCTGAATTGAAAACAAATCCCGGGCATTCTCAGTCGTTTGCTCGATAATAGCCCGGATCGACAGACCAAAAACTTCCGCCAGTTTTTCCGCCACCAAGCGCGTGCGGGCCGGTTCGTTTGGTTTCCCCCGGAAAGGCACAGGACTTAAGAAGGGCGAATCGGTTTCCACCAGCAGGCGCTCTAACGGCAGTGTTTGAACTATTTCTGGTAAATTACTGTTCTTATAAGTCAGGTTCCCGGCAAAGGAAATGTAAAAGCCCAATTCTAAAAAGGCTTCCGCGGTAGCCCGGTCGCTGGAAAAACAATGGGCCACACCTTTGTTAACCCCCACGGAACGAATGAGCTCCAACACATCGGAATCAGCCGACCGATTGTGGACAATCACCGGAAAATCCAATTCTCTAGCAATTACTAGCTGTTCCCGAAAAAATCGCCGTTGGATTGCAAACGGGGAATGCTCCCGGTAATAATCCAGACCGATTTCCCCCACGGCCACTACCCCGGGACGCGTGAGCAAATCCCGTAACCGGAGTTGCCAGTCCTTCGGCGCTTCAGCGCTGTAATTGGGATGAATCCCGGCGGCTGCAAACACCATTTCATACTCCCGGGAGAGTTGGATGCAGGTTTCAGCCGAATCCAGATCAATGGCGGGACAAATAACAGTACCTACTCCTGCCTGGCGGGCGCTTTCCAGGACGTCGGAGATATCCTCCGGCGGTGTGTCGATATACAGATGACAGTGGGAATCAACCAGCATTAAAAAACACGGGCATCGCTGGAAACACCATCGCTGTCAACCACAATCAGGCGCAATTCTTCCCCGTGGTTGGCCGCCAGCAGCATGCCCCTGGATTCAATCCCCCGGATCGTGGCCGGTTCCAGGTTGGCCACCACCACAATCATTTTCCCCACCAGTTCTTCCGGTTGATAATGTTCCGCAATCCCGGAAACAATCTGACGTTCTTCAGTACCGATTCTGATTTTGAGTTTTAACAAACGGTCAGTCTGCGGAACTTTTTCCGCTTCCAGGATTTCCGCCGTTCTCATATCCACCTGCTGGAATTCATCAAATGAAATTTGGTTGCTTACGGAAGTTTTTATTTCATCCGTTGATTTCGTTTTTGATGGTTTCGCTTTTGCCAGTTCAATCCGGGGAAACAGGGCGGTGTGGGGTTTTAAATTCGCACCAGACTTCAGTCCACCCCATTCCAGGGTGGTACCGATAGCATTCAGGGTTTCCAGAACCACCCGGGTACGGTTGGGCATGACCGGAGCCAACAGCAGGGCACTGATTCGCAGGGCTTCCCCGGCACTATGCAGAACGGCTCCACCGGCAGCCATATCTGTTTTCACCAATTTCCAGGGCGCTTTTTGCTCCATGTAACGGTTCACACTCCGGATAAACTGCAGGATTGCCTCCAGCGCTTCGTCCAGACGCATTTTATTGATTAGAGACCATATCTCGGAAACAAGTCCCGTGGCACCGGATTGGATGTTCCGGCCTTCTTCAGAATCATCCGGGCCGGCGGGAATCCGGCCGTTAAAATTCTTCTCCATCAGCCTGGATATCCGGCTCAGCAGGTTCCCGAAATCATTGGCCAGATCGCTGTTGTAGCGCTTGATAAAGGAATCCATGGTAAAACTGGCATCCTGCCCCAGGACCATTTCCCGCATGAGGTAGTAGCGGACGGGATCCACACCGAAGCGGTCAACCAGATCCAGGGGATTGACCACATTCCCCAGAGATTTACTCATTTTGGATTCACCGCTGAGCCACCAGCCATGGGCAAAAATCGTCTTTGGTAAGGGCACATCGGCGGACATTAGCATGGTAGGCCAGTAAACAGCATGGGTGGTTAGAATATCCTTACCGATGAGGTGGTAATCCGCCGGCCACCACTTATTAAAACTTTTTTCATCCACGCCAAAACCGGGAGCGGTAATATAATTGATCAGGGCATCAAACCAGACGTAGGTAACATAATCCCGGTCAAAGGGTAATTCGATGCCCCAGCTCAGACGGGCTTTCGGTCGGGAAATACATAAATCTCCCAGTGGTTTCCGCAGAAAACCCAGGATTTCATTTTTCCGGTGTTCCGGTCGGATGAAATCGGGGTGCGCCTGAATATAATCCACCAGTTGCTGCTGATAGTTGGACATACGAAAGAAATAATTCTTCTCCTTCAGCTTTTTGATATCCCGGAATTCACCGGTCTGGGCTTCTTTCTCCGTAATGAAGCGTTCCTCCGAAACAGAATACAGTCCCACATACTCATCTTCGTAAATGTCGCCCCGGTTGTATACCCGCTGAAGGATATCCTGAACGACTTTTACATGGCGGAGTTCGGTGGTCCGGATAAAATCATCATTCCGGATATGCAATTGATCCCACAACTCCAGAAAACGGGGCGCCATTTCATCGCAGTGCTGCTGGGGATCAACCCCCCGCTTTTCAGCTGCCTGCTGAACCTTCTGGCCGTGTTCATCCAGACCGGTGAGGAAAAACACTTCTTCCCCTACCGCCCGGTGGTAACGGGCCAGGACGTCCGCCAGAATAGTGGTGTAGGCGTGACCAATATGGGGCTTGTCATTTACATAGTAGATCGGTGTGGTAATGTAAAATGTGGGCTTCATGTGTTCAGTAATACCGGGTCCTTTCCCTGCAAACAGTCCTGAATTGAGAGTAAAATATTGATTAAAGTTAACGGCAGATAGAGGTTGCGGGCTATGGATTCCAGCAGCGCCTCCAGGGCCAGGTTGATTCCGGCATAATTAGCCTGAGGAAAAGCGGTGTTAAAACGCTTCAGACGGGGGCTTAAATCAGGAAGTTCAACTTTTTCCGGATCCAGGCGAAATAAATTGGCATTATGAAACCAGAATTGCAGTAGATAGATCCGGAGTTGAAACTCCAGCGGTTTCCGGAATGCCAACATGGATTGGTTTTGTAAAAAAGTATTCCAGCCGGTGGCTTTTTCAGTGACCAGTTGACTAACCATGGTTTCGGCCTGATCGATCAAGTCCTGGCTGGATAACTCCGCCAGAGCCAGAGCCCGGTGTAAATTCCCTCTGGCAATCCCGGTAATATAATTTATTTGATTATCCGGTAATTTCCGCTCCCGGCACAATTGCATCATCACCTCGTTTGCCAGTGGTGGGAAATAAATCGGTTGACAGCGACTGATAACCGTGGGCAGTAAAGCCGATTTATAGTCGCTGACCAGAATCAGTGTGGTACCTTCCGGCGGCTCCTCCAGAATTTTCAACAGGGCGTTGGCCGACTCCCCCTGCCCTTCCGAAAGCAGGTGGGCATCCAAAATAATGACCAGTTTCCGCCCTTTCCCCGATTGTTTTAAATAAATTGTTTTCCGTAATTCCCGAATTGAATCAATTCGAATCCGCCGGGCCTTGGGAAGTTGAATCTTCACAAACGGATCCCGACCCTTGGCCGCAATTAAATCAGTTAATGTTTTTAGATCACGGTCGGAGATGGCCACCAGCGGATTCCCATCCTGGTCACGGCTGCGGTTGTCAGTCGGTAAAGGATAGACCAGCTTTAAATTGGGGTGTTGAAGCGATTTGAAGGGGATGCAGGCCGGACAGGTGCCGCAGGGCTCCGTAGTGGCTGATTCACAGTTTAACAACCGGGCAAACTCCAGGGCACCCCATTCCTTGCCACAGCCCTGGGGACCGGCAAACAGGTAGGCATTCCCCACCCGATCCCGCTGCCAAGTGCGCACGAGACGATCCCAGACCTGCGGTTGAACAGCGCTAAATTTCATCGCTGGGAGAGCCACTTCTGAGGATCCAGTTTTTGCCCCCGACCCCAGATTTCGAAATGCAGTTGGGCGCCATTAATAGAACCGGAATCACCCATGTAGGCAATCACGTCCCCCGCCTGAACCTCGCTGTCCACGCTGGTTTTCACTTTAGTCACGTGGCTGTACACCGTGTAAAAACCACCGCCATGATCAACAATTATCGTGGTCCCGTACCCCCGGATAAAGGTAATGGTAGTAACCACACCCCCTAAAACGGAATAAATGGGTGAACCCGGTTTGCCCTTGATATCGATTCCCGGGTTTTCGGTTGTTGTTTTCAGCTTGGGGTTCCATTGCCGCCCGAATTTAGTGATTACCCGTCCCTGGGCCGGCCAGGCTAATTGCCCTTTTAACCGGGCAAATTCCTTTGTATTCAACGCCATCTGCTGGCGGCGGATCCGTTCAGCCCGCTCGGCCCGGGCTTTCTCTTCCTGGATTTTCTTGATGATCGCTTCTAATTGTTTGACTCCAGCCTGTTTTTCGTTCAGGTAAACAGTCAGTTCTTTTTTACTCTGGCGGATTTTAGCCAATTCATGTTGTTTCTTTCGTTTGGATCGTCGCAGCTCCGCCAGCGTTGCTTTCCGCTCCCGCTGCAGACGGCGTTTTTTCCGCAGAGTGGCTTCCAAGCTCAGCTTCTGCTGACCAATCTCCGCCAGGAGGCTTTCAATCGTTTTAGCCGTTTTAGTATCAATTTCAGAAATTATCTGTAAATATTTAACCCGGTACACAGCCTGCCGCCAGGAAGTGGAACTAAAAATTTTTTCCAGGTCTGACAGCGTTCCCCGCTTGTACATCCGCACCACCCGGCGGCCGTAACGGGTTCTAAGCGTGTCCAGGCTCTGTTCACTTTCAGCAATTCTTTTTTTTATCCGGGTAATATCCGCCACTAATAATCGCTCTTCCTTCTGGAGTTCACTCAACAGGCGCTCCATGAGGGAAATTTCCTCCGCCAGATTACTTACCCGCCGGGCAGCCGATTTTTCCTTCCGGGCCTGGGATTGAATCCGCATCTTGGTGGTATTAATTTCATCCCGCAAGGCCTGGACCGCTTTGCTTTGAGCCTGCAATTCCTGATTAAAGTCAGAGGTTGATTGCTGGGACGTCAGAAAGTTGACCAGAACCAGAAATAAAATCAATCGATAAACACGTATCATGGCCGGGTAAAATACCGCCCCTATGAAAGACCGGGCAATTTCTATTGTCATTTTTACAACTTACACGGTAATAAAGCTGTTTTGTCGACCATAGAAATGGGCTTGAAAACTAATTGTTTCAATTTCATCACGGTGCTTGACAAGGGAAAAGACTCTTTCTATTATCTGGCATTATATTATGGAGTCAAAATTGAAGAATGCGCTATGGTCCAATATTTTGCGGGGCTGGAATACTCAGGAAAGTCAGACGGTCCTGACATTGAAACAGGTTCCTGTATTTTCTGACCTCACGGAGAATGAATTTAAGGAAATCGAAAAAATGGTCCACGAACGGACCTACAAGCCGGAGGAGTACGTTTTTAAACGTCAGGCGCCGGGCGAGGGAATGTACGTGATCATGTCCGGACAGGTGGAGATTGCCATCGGCACCCGCACCGGGGAAAAGCAGGTCCTGGCGGAACTCAAGGCGGGAGATTTCTTTGGTGAGTTGGCATTACTGGATGCCGAAGCCCGTTCCGCTTCGGCCATTGCCAGGGATCATTCCACTCTGCTGGGATTTTTCCGGCCGGATTTATTTTCCCTGCTGGAACGAAAACCGGAGTTAGGGAATAAAATTCTCATGAACCTGGCCCGGGTCATCAGCGCCCGTTTACGGCATACCAATGAACTTTTGGCCGCCGCCCAGGCGGAGGACAAGTCATAGTGGAACAACACCGTAATTATTTCCAGCTGATCTACCGGATCATTGTGGGGATGATCGGGGTGGGCTTCCTTTATATCATCTGGCCCTTCATTGCCAATGTAGTATTAATGCTGGTGTTTGCCTTCCTGTTCACGACGCTGCTTATTTCAGCGGTGGACTGGCTGGAGCGGCGCATTCGCAGCCGGGGCCTCAGCGTCATGATTGTGATGCTGGTTTTGTTAGGCGGACTGGGACTGTTCGTGGGTAGTTTTGTCTCCCAGCTTTCCCACCAGGCAGTAGATTTTTCCAACCGGATTGACCAGAATACATTGACGCGGGAATTCAAAACACTCGGGGAGCGCATCACGGGCTCGTTACCTGATTTTGTCAAGAATCTCCAGCCCAAAAGTGGTGACCTGGCAAGTCATCTGAGTAAATTCATCAATTCGGTGGTGCAGAACCTGGCCTCCCTGGCGGGAGCCATTGGAAATTTCTTTTTTATCGCCGCCATGGTGTTCATTTTTACGATCATTCTACTGGCGGAGTACCACAGCTTTAAGAAATCACTGGTGGATATGATCCCCAACAAATTTTTCGAAGTGGGCCTGCGTCTGATCTACAACATTGAAAAGTCGGTTTCCAGCTACCTGCGGGGGCAATTCCTTTCCGCTGCCAGTGTGGCCGTCATGTCGATTGTCGGGTTACAATTGTTGAACTTTTTCGGCGCCAATCTGACCCTAACCTTCTTCATTGGCACCATCGCCGGGCTGGCTAACCTGATTCCTTTAATCGGGCCGTTTGTGGGCATGATTCCTGCTATTCTGGTGGCTTTCATGAATAACATGGGCAATGATGCCGCCCTGGCGCACCAGTTGTTCGGTATTATTCCATCACCTTTTTTCACCGTAGATATTATTCTCATGTTCATCATCGTCCAGCAGATCGAGGGCAACCTGATTACGCCGACGCTGGTAGGGAAAAGTGTGGGACTGCACCCCATGCTGGTAATAATCGCCCTGCTGATCGGGGGTACTGTTTTAGGACCGCTTGGAATGCTATTCGCCGTCCCTGCCGCGGGAGTCTTGAAGGTGATCGGTCAGGAAATCGCCTTTGTGAAACGGAATGCCCATTTGCTTTAGCCGCCAGTATGAAAACAATAAAAAGGGGCGTCGTTAACGCCCCTTTTTTATAGACAAGCTTCATCTACCGTTACAGGTCAATTGGCGTAGCAGACCAATAGTTTTCTTAACCTTAAATTGAACCAGTGTAAAAAAACTGTCCTGTTTCAACGATTCATTCAGCTCAATAATTCAGTCGAAAAATAAGGGGGCAACCTTTCGAAAACCCTTAAGAAACCCTTAAAATTCAGAAAAAAGTTTGTACCTTG
>JBHHUS010000052.1:0-10869 GCA_046861615.1 Fidelibacterota bacterium | reverse complement strand
GGATGTACCTGGCCCACATCCAGACCGATCAGGGTACCACGCTCCTGAAACTGGCGGTGATCCAGCCGGATAAATAATCACCTGATAGAAAACCAAATCTGATTGTTTCTACCGAATAATTCAGTTGAATGACCCTAACCTTCGCAGGTAATTTCTAAACCAGTTTTTCTTTCATCCGAAGTTGGCACCGTTTTCACACCAATTTAATTAATAGAGAATATTTTATGTCCAAGAGTGTAACACCCCGGAGTCAGGATTATGCCGCCTGGTACACCGATATTGTGACCCGTGCAGAGTTAGCCGATTATGGGCCGGTGAAAGGCACAATGGTGATCAGACCCTACGGTTTTTCCCTGTGGGAACATATTAAGGAAGCGTTGGATGGCATGTTAAAGTCCAGCGGTCATGTGAATGCCTATTTCCCGCTGTTGATTCCCAAATCTTTTCTGGCCCGGGAAGCAGAGCATGTGGAGGGCTTTGCCAAGGAATGCGCCGTTGTAACTCACAGCCGTCTCAAGGCGGATGAAAAGGGCGGACTGATCGTGGATCCGGACTCCCGGCTGGAAGAAGAAGCCATCATTCGTCCCACCTCTGAAACGGTGATCTGGTCCATGTACAAAAAGTGGATTCAATCCTACCGGGACTTGCCCCTGTTGATTAACCAGTGGGCTAATGTGGTCCGCTGGGAAATGCGTACACGGCTCTTTTTACGCACCAGTGAATTCCTCTGGCAGGAGGGCCACACTGCCCACGCCACGGCGGAAGAGGCGGAGGAGGAAGCGCGATTAATTTTGGACTTTTACCGCCGCCTGACAGAGGATTATCTCGCTCTGCCGGTTTATACGGGACTAAAAACAGAATCTGAAAAATTCGCCGGGGCGGTTCATACCTACAGCATTGAAGCTATGATGGGAGACAAACGTGCCCTCCAGTCGGGAACCTCCCACAACCTGGGACAGAATTTTGCTAAGGCTTTCAAGGTCACCTTTCAGACCGCCGATAATCAGGAGGATTACGTATATGCCACCAGTTGGGGTGTCAGTACCCGTCTGGTGGGGGCGGTGATTATGGCCCATGGAGATGATAAGGGGCTGCGGTTGCCACCGAAAATTGCCCCCATCCAGGTGGTGATCGTTCCTATTTTCCGTTCCGCTGAGGAGCAGACTAGGGTGCGGGAGTATTTAAAACCACTTGTAGCCCAGCTGGAAGAAGTGGGCATTCGGGTACATGAGGACTGGCGGGAGGAGAGTCCAGGCTTCAAGTTTAATGATTGGGAGATGAAAGGAATTCCCCTGCGGCTGGAGGCGGGGCCCAAGGACGTGGCCAAAAACCAGGTGGTATTGGTCCGCCGGGATACGGGGACGAAAAGTTTCCAGAGTATCGACAACCTTATTCAAACCATTTCCAGTCTACTGCGAGAGATTCAAAAAGGTCTTTTTGACCAGGCCCGGCAATTTCGGGATGAGAACACGTTTCAGGTGGATGACTATCAGGAATTCAAGCAGATTGCTGCCAACCAGAGTGGTTTCATCCGCTGTGGCTGGGACGGAACCACGGAGACCGAGGAGGCGATAAAAGCGGAAACCAAAGCAACGATTCGGGTGATACCCTTCGATGAGCATCCGGAAGGACTAAAGTGTATTTTCTCCGGGAAGCCCGCCCGCCACGAAGTAATTTTTGCTAAAGCTTACTGATCGTTCCCAGGAATCCTGATGCCTGAATGATTGTTTCTTCCCCGGCTGTCGTTTTAAAACGCTTTTCCTACCGGGAGAGCAGTATGATTGCCCGCTGCTTCACCCGGGAAATGGGGAAACTGGGGATTATTGTCCACGGTGCCCACCGGAAAAAAGGCTCCACGGCTGCCTATTTTCAACCCCTGAATTATCTGGACCTGGTTTTTTATTTTAAACAGACCCGTGAATTGCAAACTGTCTCCAAGGTAGCCTTTCAGAAACCCTGGCAGTTGTTAACGACGGACCTGAAAAAAATTGCCTATGGCTTTGCAATTGTAGATTTAATTGATCGGTGCCTCTCCTTTCAGGACGCCCATCCTGACCTGTTTGATGAACTGGTGTGGATACTGGAGACACTGGAAAAGCGCGAGGATCACTTGAATCTGCTCTTCTGGTATTTTCAATACCGCCTGTTAACGCTGCTGGGATTTAAACCGGATTTTTCTCATTCAGAACTGGAATACACCCCTCTGCCGAATCCCTATTCCAGTCCCAACTCCCGGTTGATCTTTGAACTGTTTGAACAGGGGAAGTCCGGTCTGGATCAGGACATCACTATTACGGCCGCTGACCGGAAACTGGTCAGTGATTATCTGTACACCCATCTGAAAATCCATTTTGAGGGGCTTCATAAACTGGAATCACTGCGGGTATTGCGGGAGTTGCTGGTATGAGTGAATCGGAACAATACAGCGGCATTTTGCGTCAGGGTGACCAGGGTCCCTATCTGGAAGGTCCGGGAGGTGAGTGTTTATTATCCGGGGTCACGATCTGGGAAGGCTATCTGACACACTGGCTTGATCAGCCGGTTCATGCCCGCTATTTACCTCAAAGGGATTATGAATCGAACGAACCGATCCTGATCCTCTGGCCGGATGAACCGGCGGAACCAGAACCATTCGTAGAACTGTATTACAATGAACGACTGGTGAAATATCCCGCCTCCACCTTTGGACATATCGCTATTAATGTAAATGGGGAAATCTTTAATTATTCTCACCTTTTGAATGAAAATGAAATCCTGGACCTGGCGGAGTACCTTTACCGTCCCGCCCTGGGAGAATTTGCCCCTTCCCCTACCACCGGGACGTTTGAGCTCCGGGATGACGGGCGAGTTTATTACGATAAGTTTGGCCGCCGCTTCATGCGCACGATCCATGTTCTGAAAATAACCGGGCTGGAGGTTGATAAACTGGCGGCCTATTACCACCGCCAACTGGAAGCCATTCATTCCTACCCCCGGAATCCCCGCCGACCGGAGAAATTTCAGGGTTTCAACTTCTTAAACCGCAGTTGTTCCACAATCATCAGGGATGGATTGAGACACTATGGTTTTAACCATGTTTCGGGAGTCCTGCCCAGGGACTTTTTCATTAGCGCTGCTCATACCTTATTTCAGGAACAGAAGAAACAGGGATTTCGTATTAAATTATACAAGCTGACACAGTTGAAAGTACCAGAGGCACCTTATAGTAAAGTGACACCCCTGATGAATCCGTTGAATTGGTTTAAACTGCATCAGTTACCTGAATTGGTCTGACAATGCGCTATCAATTTCAATCACAGCACGGGAATATCCCCTATCGGCCTAAACTGTTTACCGATGCCATTAAAACATTGATCGGCATCAACGCAGTAATGTATGCCTTAACCCTGATTTCTCGTCAGCAAATTGACCTGACACAAATCTTTGGTCTTTCATCTTCTACGGTTTGGCCCTTGATCTGGCAGCCGCTGACTTACATGTTCATCCACGGCGGATTTTTCCATATCCTGATTAATATGTTCGTGCTGTGGATGTTCGGCTCAGAAATGGAAACAATCTGGGGCCGGAAAGCCTTTTTAAAATATTATTTTATCACCGGGGTTGGCTCGGGACTGGTATGGCTGCTGTTCAACCTGACCAATCCCCATACAGTACTGATTGGTGCCAGTGGTGCCATCTACGGTATCTTGTTAGCCTATGGACTCATGTTTCCAAACCGGGAAATTCTGCTGTATTTCCTGTTCCCGATTAAAGTAAAATATTTTGTAATCCTGTTGGGGGCTCTGGCATTTTTCTCCTCCATGAATACAAACGGCTCCAACATTAGTCATTTAACCCACCTCTCAGGAATGGTAATCGGTTATATTTATTTAAAGTCACCCTGGAAATGGAAAAATATCAAGATTTGGGTTTTAAACCGTCAAGCAGAACTGACCCACCGCCGGATTGTGAAAAAAGACCAGCAGAAGTCAACAATGCAACAGGAGGTGGACTGGTTACTGGATAAAATCAATGCAGTGGGGTATGACGGGCTCACAGAGGATGAAAAAGAGACGCTCTACCGGGCCAGTAAATATCTCTCCCGGGAGCGGGAAAAAGATTAAAGTTTTGTTCATGTTAACGAAGGAGCTTTCGTAGTTACAATGAATAATAAACGCGTTGATTTCGGGACAGCCATCGGCCTGGTGGCGGGTTTGGCAATTATCGGTTTGGGAGCTCTCCGGGGGGGAGGGGAGCTGTACTGGTTTTTCAACCTGAATTCAATTTTTATTGTTCTGGGAGGCACTTTGGCCGCTACCATGGTGAATTATCCTCTGAAACAGGTAAAGAATTTAGCGAATGTCCTGAAACAGGTTTTTGAAGAGGACTCTGTCTCGTACAATGAAATGATCGAGCGGATTGTTGAACTGGGTGAAAAGGCACGGAAAAAAGGTTTACTGTCGCTGGAGCCGGAACTGGCACAGATTGAAGATAAATATCTACGGGATGGGGTAGAACTGGCGATTACAGAAAAGGATCCAGTGCGGCTGCGGCAGTACTTAAAACTGGAATTGGCAAATATGGAACGACGGCATTCCATCGGCCAGGAAATCTTCTTTTACATGGGCTCCTATGCTCCGGCTTTCGGCATGCTGGGGACGGTTATGGGTTTGATTGTTATGATGAACAATTTCTCCGGTGGCCCGACTTCCCTGGAGTTAATTGAGTTCGATGTGGCTAAAAAATTCGCCGACCTGCTCGGTGGAATGGCCCTGGCGCTGATCACTACTTTCTACGGCGTTCTGCTTTCAAATCTGGTATTCCTGCCCATCGGCGGGAAACTAAAACGGAAATCGGATGAAGAAATCATGCTGAAACTGATTGTAATGGAGGGGATCATCAGTCTGCATAAAAAGGATCATCCCATCGTTATCCGGGACAAACTGATGACCTTTGTCCCCACCACCCTGCGCAAGGAGGTTTATTGAGCATGGATTCCATGGCCATGGGAATTTCCGGTCAGGAGGCCCGGGCGAAAAGCACCTCCTGGGCAATTACTTTTTCCGATCTGGTAACCTTAATGCTGTCTTTTTTTGTATTACTGTTGGTAATTACTAATGAATCGGAGAAACATATTGACCGGATTATTAATCTGCTGTTAGATGAGAGTTACCAACAGTTGAAAGAGCTGGAATCAGCCGACGTTAAAGTAGAGCGGGTTACCAAGGGGGTTCGAATCACCATGCGGGAGGGGCGCCTGTTCAATTCACTTGATGCGGAATTACGGCCGGAAGTATTGCCTCTCTTGAGCAAAGCCAGCGAACTGATCCGTATTTCCAAAATTATGAATGTTTTCAATGACCCTACCTATCGATCCCTGATCAAGGCTATTCAGGATCGTAAAGAGAAGCTACACGTTGAAATTCGCTGCGAGGGGCATACTGATGATTTGCCCCTGCCCCCCGGGTCAAAATATGAAAGTAATTGGGATTTGTCCACTGCCCGGGCGTTGAATGTAGTTAAACAGTTAAGTGCCTATTCCGGTTTGCCGGAGAACAGCTTTTCGGCCATGGGCTATGGGGAATTCAGACCGGCAGTGGATATTCGGACAGTGGGGAAAAGTTCTTTAGCCCTGGAACAGGCCCGGGCACAAAACCGGCGGGTGGAAATTTACCTGGATGCTTTTGTGCGTAAACAGACGGACGGGCAACTACCCTTCAATTCTTCTTTTCAATAACCTTATAAACCTTCTCGCCCTTTTTGGCCATGCGATATTTTTCCCGGGCCAGTTCTTCAATATATTTGTAATCAGTCTCCAGGCGGGTCTTTTTGGCCTCCAGTTGGATTTTTTCCGCTCTTAACTCTTCAATCTTTTGCTGGATTTCAGCCCGCTCCCGTTTGAGCCGGTATAGTTGATATAGGCCATGATCCCCAAACAGGAAAATAATCAGCAGGGCCAGGACCCCCATGGTTAAAATGGCGCGAATGATTCGTTTCTGCAGGTCTGCAGAACTAGAGCCGCGGTAACCGATACGCCGCTGGATTTTTCGTCTCAAGAACGGCCCAACACTTCCAGTCCCGGGAAACGGGCGGCGGAGCCCAGTTCTTCTTCAATTCGCAGAAGTTGATTATACTTACAGATCCGGTCTGTCCGGGATGCAGATCCGGTCTTGATTTGTCCCATCCCCATGGCGACGGAAAAATCAGCGATAATCGTATCCTCCGTCTCTCCGGAACGGTGGGAAATAACGGCCCCATAATGCTGCTGCTTAGCCATTTCAATCGCCTGTATTGTTTCGGTGACAGTACCGATCTGGTTCAATTTGATAAGAATTGCATTCATGGCGTTTACGTCAATCGCTCGCTGAAAGCGGTCTAGATTTGTAACAGTTAAATCATCTCCCACAATCTGAATCTTAGATCCCAGGGCCTGGTTCAATATTGGCCAACCCTCCCAGTCGTCTTCTGCCAGACCATCCTCAATTGAAATGATAGGGTACTTATCAACTAGTGCACGGTAATATTCCACCATTTCTTCGGAATTGAGACTCCGTCCTTCGGAATATAGATGATATTGACCGTTCCGGTAAAATTCGCTGGCGGCGGGATCCAGGGCCAGGTAAATGTCTTTCCCGGCGGAGTAGCCGGCTGCATTAATTGCCTCCAGGATGATTTCCAATGCTTCTTCATTGGAATCCAAATCAGGTGCGAAACCACCTTCATCCCCGACAGAAGTATTCAATTGTTTGGATTTCAGGACTTTTTTTAGGTTATGAAAAACTTCCGCTCCCATCCTTAAAGCGGTGGAGAAGGAATCAGCCCCCACCGGGAAGACCATGAATTCCTGGATATCTACATTGTTGTCAGCGTGGCTACCACCGTTTAAAATATTCAACATCGGGATAGGTAATAGGGTAGCTTCATCGATGCTGAGGTAACGGTATAATGGTTGGTGGGAGGCCTGTGCGGCGGCCCGGACGGCCGCCATGGAAATTCCCAGAATGGCATTGGCGCCATACCGACCCTTGTTGACGGTATCATCCAGACTGATCAGGGTTTCGTCCAATTCCTGTTGAAGACTGGCGTCCCGGCCAATAATTTTGGGACCCAAATCGGAATTTACATTATGAACCGCTTTTTGGACGCCTTTCCCCAGGTACCTGGTCGGATCTCCGTCGCGCAGTTCCACCGCTTCATGTTCTCCGGTGGAAGCACCGGATGGAACAGCGGCCCGTCCCATGGTTCCGTTGGTTAAATATACATCAACTTCGATGGTAGGATTTCCTCTGGAATCCAGAATCTCCCGTGCTATTACCCTGGTGATCGAAAGAGCAGACATATTAACTCCCATTACTGATACTTAAAATTAGAAGGAAACGCAGGGGATAAACAACCGCATAAAAGCCAAAATTGTTAAAATCGTATTAAAATAAGATTGAGTCAAATATTATTGAATTAACCAAATTTTTGTTTAAATTCTATTAATTGGATTGAGAATAACTCTGAAACAAAAACCACATACCAATACAAAAACACAAGTTTGAATTGAGAGGGGAGTAGATTATATGCTCCCCTCTCTTCATTTCAACCAAACCATGGAGGAACAACATGGCTGATGTAAGCACAACCGTAAGAACCGTCGTAGAAGGAATCGTTGGACTGATCAAAGCGTTGATCGTACTCTTTGTGTTTGTCAACATCCTATACTCAACTGGAATCGACCCCATTGGCGGGTTGACAGACCTGGTAGATGCCTTCTTAGAGGGCGGTTTCCCCGGTTTGCTGGCTTTGTTGCTTTTTGTTTCATTCCTAGGTTAACAGATGGAATAATCGGGGTTAATGAATTTGACCCCGGTCTCCCGTTAATGATTTAGGAGGAATACATGCAGAAAGCCTTTGAAACCGTGACAAAATGGATCGGCGATTTAACCGAACTGTTGAAGATGCTGATTATTCTCGGCGTCGTGGTCGGTGTTTTATTCAAGGACTACTTCGGTGTCATTGGCGGCATCGGGGATCTGATGAGCAAGTTCGGAGATGGTGGATTTGCTGGTCTCCTTGCTCTGATCCTGATTGTCATGTGGTATAAAAAATAAGGTAAGCCAAGCAAAATCAAGTAGCGCCTCTTAGTGAGGCGCTACTTGTTTAAATAGGGGCGGTTGGATTTATGGTTGTTCGACGTGGAACGATCGTAATTTTTGTTTTTATTTCCTTTCTGTTTGGAGCCTTTGAGTACTTGCCGCGCGCTCCGCTGAATGTTGGTGAAGGAGCAGCAGGGCTAAATTTCTCCGGCGGTATAGCCGGGATGTATCTGGATCCTGCCAGCTTAACATCTTCACCAGGTAATGGTTTTGCCTTTCAGGGCGGTCGTCAGTTTGGCCTGCGGGCGCTTCAACACCAAAGCGGCGTTGGGATCCTGCAAACAAAACTAATTCCCCTCGGTTTTGGATTTACATCTTTCGGTAACCGTTCCTACTCGGAAGTGTCATTCGGTTTTTTCACCGCTCACCAGTTGGGAGAGAAAATCCAATGGGGAATTGAAGCAAACCTGTATTCACTCGCGATTCGGAATTATGGTTCAGATGCTGCTTTGGGATTGACGGTTGCCTGGCATATGAAACTTTTTCCACAAGTGGAATGGGGTACTATCCTAAGGAATATTACCAACCCTACTATTGGCCGGGAGGTAGAGCCACTACCACAGATTATTATTTCAGGATTCCTTCTGGAGGCACACCGTAATCTTAACATTCAGGTTGAATGGGAACAGGACACCGCTTATAAAGGGGAGTTAAAATACGGGGTCTTGTTTAAGTTGAAACCCTGGTTCTCAGTATCAACGGGCTTTCGCAACAGAACTGGTCAATTTTCTGCTGCCCTGGAATTACAATTAAATTATTTAAGTTTGAGCTATGCGACAGTTACCCACCCACAGTTGGGGATTTCTCAGTGGATTGGTATTGCTGTGCCTTTGGTTAAGCCCTAGTCAGCTTCATCCACAGACTTTACCAGACCTTCCGACCCTGCTACAACAGGATGCCGAGGAGTCTATCCCCGAAGAGGATATGCTTATTCTGGAGGAAATCAGTGTCCAATATTCTGAAATTACTCCCCGAATGTTAATTCAATTAACTGCTCTTTCAATTCTATCAGACCAGGAAATACGGCTACTGAAATTCTATGCCAGACAACCACAACCACAGAATATTTTAAATAGTAAGGAACTATCGCCGCTTTTGATGTCTGTATTAAAAAATATTCAGGAGACACTATTAGTGAAAAAACAAGCAGTGTTTTTAAAACATTGGGTTTCCGCTTCAAACGGTTTGCGTTACCGCTGGCGGGGACAGGTGGAGTTGAATCAATTAACAGTAGGCCTTTATTCGGAGCGGGACCCCGGAGAACAAAATATAGCGGACTTTCATTCTTTTTATCTCGCCAACACCGGTGAATCCAGCGAATGGATTATTGGTGATCACCAACTAGTGGCTGGATTTGGGTTATTGGCCGGACGGGCTTTTAGGCCCGGTAAGGGGTTTTCCTCTCTGACACTGATTTCCAGACCAGGCCAAGGGTTGTTACCCTACCGTTCTTCCCATGAAGCCTGGTCCAACCGGGGACTGGGATGGGCACGTAAGAATAAATTCGGTCGGTTGACATTTTCCTTGGGGCATAACCAGCGGGAGGGCCAAATTTATTCCCGTAAAGTAGTAACTGTTAATACGACTGGTATCCACCGAGGCAACGGTATAAAGTTGGAAAACAATCTGATGGAAGATTTAATGGTGACAAACTGGGAATACCAATCAGAAAGATTATTAACCGGAGTTACCATCGCCGGGCAGCAGTGGTCCGATAGTCGCGGCCAAAGGACGTTCTTTGATTACAAGGGTATCTATAGTAGGTTACAAAAAGCCGGCTGGCTGGTTTATGGTGAATGGGCAATAGGTAGAAATAATGTTAGGGCCTATCAGGCGGGAGTGACCTATCGAAAACCCGGTTTTCAGTATTTGCTTCACGGTCGAAAATATGGTCGGGGATTTGTCGGATTTCGCTCCAATCCCTTTAGTGAATGGGGCGGTCAGACCTGGAATGAGTCCGGTATTTACCAGGCATTGCGTTTTAAAATTGGATTACTAAAAGCAACATTATTCACTGATAGTTATTCCCGGCCCGTCTCAGGATTTAAACAAACCGGTCTGGAAGAGGGAATAAAAACAGAAGTAATTGTAAAAAATATTGAAATCATAGTTCAACGGAAGACGGAGGTTAAAGAGACGGAATCAAACCCTATTTTTAGTGGTTCACCCTCGGAAGACCAGACTCAGCGATATTCCTGGAGGATTACCTGTCGTAACAGGAACAAAGAGAAGCATGGAATGAGATGGAAAATTCAGTATGCCCGTGTTAACGCGAATACTATCGGTACCAAAGGGCAGGGGTTAAACATTCAATTAATGCAGTTGGTTGACGCTGTTCATTGCCAATTGGATTGGGTTATTACAACTGTCCAAAACTACCAGAATCGTCTGTATTTCTGGGATTCGAATCTGCCGGGGGAAATGTATAGCCGCATGTACTCACAAAAAGGGCATTCACCGGCAATCATGGTATTATACAAAGGGAAACAAAGTGTGCAGTTGGGCTTCCGGGCCCGGATCTGGTACCACGGATATGGCTTTTCAAAGGTCGGCTCTGTTTATGCTGGGCTGTATTTAAATATTGAAACCTGAAACAGGTCTTATTGCTTTGGGTTCTTTAGCGGGATAATTTCCCGGCCATGAAACGCCTACTTAACCGAGGATATTTATTACTGTTTCTGGTTTCCTTAGGGGCTGCTTTTCCTGTCCGGGTTGTAAACCGGGTGAACCATCAGGAGGATGAAATCAA
>JBHHUS010000051.1:0-10972 GCA_046861615.1 Fidelibacterota bacterium | reverse complement strand
GACTTGCATGTGTTAAGCACGCCGCCAGCGTTCGTCCTGAGCCAGGATCAAACTCTCCATTGTATGTTTGATTACTGTTTTGTCGATTAACGACGCTCAATCCTATTGACTGGATCACGCATACCAAATTATCAAAAAACTTGTATTTCTTTCGTAAATAGCAAAGAAAGTTAGCCTTCTATTTCAACCCCTGTCAATAACTATGTTATATTTATTTTAAAGAAAATTCCGGTTCAGGATAATCCATGAACTGCTCTACTGGTAATCGATCCACAATCCGACCGGCAAACCGCTCCACTAAGTGAGTATTGGCATCATCAATATCCTGGATTGTTTTCCACATACTGCCAAAATATAAACCACCGGCCAATAACAGCGGCGGTAAAAGCAGGTTCCCCCGTTTTGATTTCAACTGAATCGAACCAGGAATCTTCTGCTTTCCGCTATAAATGAAACCGGATCCATTAGGTTGTAAACCACTTGCCAGGGGAAACGATTGGTGAAGATCTGATTGAACTGTTAATGAACCCGATTGCTTGACTACCGGGTTAGTCAATATGACAGTGTAAAAAAATATTGAAGAAACGGCCGCGCCAATTGCATTCTCATACTGTTTTAAATAAGCATGACCTCCGCCGGGAATCAGGGAAGCAGCTAGGGCCGGCAAACGCTTTTTTAAAGGTGCATTCGTAGCCATATCAATGGCCTTATACCAAGGACGAATCAGTTTAGAATAGTGAACATGGTCAAATCCTGCTTCCGCCGCTTTAAATGCTTGCCTGGCTGCCCTCCATTCCAGTTTCTGAAAATGAGCATATCCCCTGAAAACCAATTCATACGGATCTTCCGTCCCAGCGGTTAAATCGATCACGCTATCGTAGTCACCGCTTTTTAACGTTAAATAAATCTGCTGATAACCTGCTGCCCGAGCAGCAGTGGTTAACGGTTCAGCATTAGTTATAATCCGCTGATAATAGGACAAGGCCAGATCAGGTTTATCCAGGATTTCATAACTTTTAGCGATCTGGTAGTAGGCGGCGTACTCCAAACTGTCACCGGGATATTTATATAAATATTGGAAAAAGCCTAATAATGCCCGCTCATAGAACCCGTTTGACATTAAGAAATTGCTGAAGGATACTAACTCCTGTTTCTGAAAATGAGTATAATCCTGCCACTCCTCTTTAACATCATCCACTGAATGGTAGGTTCCCTGGGATTGTAGAGGAGTGACCAGGAGGCAGATGAAGATAACAAAATACTGGTTTTTCATTTGACGAATTTCAGCCTCGGATTGGAGTTGAAATATAGTGTAAAAAGATCGAAGTCCGAATAATACATACTAGGAATGGCGAATAGTTAAGATTGTATCGATAATGCCATACTTTTTGGCTTCCTCGGCGCCCATGAAATAATTCCGCTCGGAATCTTTTTCCACTTTTTTCAAAGTTTGCCGAGTATTTTTTGCCAGAATCCGGTTTAACTGTTCTTTCATCCGTAAAATTTCATCTGCCTGAATTTTAATATCAGTGGCCTGACCTTCCGCTCCACCCAGTGGCTGATGAATCATGATCCTGGCATTGGGCAAGGCGGAACGTTTACCTTTGGTACCCCCCGCCAGCAAAAAAGCGCCCATGCTGGCGGCCTGACCCATGCAAATAGTGGCAATATCCGGTTTAATATACTGCATCGTATCATAAATCCCCATACCGGCGGTAATGATTCCTCCGGGAGAATTGATATATAAATTGATATCCTTCTTACTGTCTTCAGCTTCCAGAAACAGTAATTGGGCAATGATCACGGAAGCAACATTGTCGTCAATCGGGGTTCCCAGAAAAACGATTCTTTCCTTCAGCAAACGCGAATAAATATCAAAAGCCCGTTCAAAACGGCCGCTTTGCTCGACCACCATTGGAATCAGTTGATTAATTGAATCAGTTTTCATTTTTGTTTTTCCTCTTCCTCGGCTTTTTTACGTAAGTCCTGAGTCAAAACTTTTTGTTCCCGGATTTTCGCAAATTCTTTCAAATAAGCCAAGATTTTATTTTCCAGTAAATCATCCTTCAGCCGGGAGCGATTACTGGGTTTCCGGTAATATTTTTCCACTTCCAATCCCTGATCAGGATTCTTCGCTTTCAATCGTTGAATTTCACCGGTGACCGCTTCATCACTTACTTCAAAATTCTGATCCCGGATGATGGCCTTTCGAATTAAGTACCATTTAAGATTCCGCTCCGCCGCTTCGCGGTACACTTCCTTGATTTTAGCCTTATCCAATTTCTGATCACCGCTCTTAATCATTTCTGCAACCATACGCTCCAAGTATGAATCAACCATGGACGGCGGAAATTCAGGGTTGGTTAAATCAATCATCGCATCAGACAATTGCCGATCCAGAGCTTCCGTGGACCGTTGTTCATAAGCTTCGGTTAAACGTTCTTTAGTCCGGCTTCGGAGACCATTCAGATCTTTAGCTTCAGGGTCAACCGCCCGGACGAAATCTTCATTCAATTCAGGGGGAATCTGGCGCTCAACATTTTTAACATTGACTTCGAAAGTACCCAGATTACCCTGCTCATCCAGCGGGACCGAAATGCGGGCTTTGTCTCCAGGTTTTACTCCAGTAAGTCTTTGAAGATTCTCTCCGGTAAATGTACCTTCCCCCAAATGTAAGTACCTGGTTTCCAATTTCTGTCCAATGATCGGAACTCCGCTTTGATCCAGACTTTGTAAATCACCGATGACATAATCCCCTTCCTCGGCGCCATCCTCTACCGTCTGAACTTCCACATTAGAACGGCGCATATCCTCGAGCGCCAGGTCTACATCCGTTTCATCAATAATGTATCTGGTTCGTTCGACTTTGAGGCTGTTCTTTTTTAGTTTTGGCAACACAATTTCCGGTTCAACTTCAAATGTGGTTTTAAAGTGGAAGTGTTTGCCATAATGAAAATGGATATCACTGACGCTGGCCTTGTTAACCGGCATTAAATCTTTTTCCTGGAGGGCTTGGTAATAATATTGGTTTACTGAATCTTCCACAAATTCGGCTTCGATGGCTGGCTGGAATTTCTGCATTAACACTTTACGGGGAACTTTCCCGGGGCGAAAACCGGGTAATTTGACCCGGCGGGAAAACTTTTTTACAAAAGCTTCAAAATCGTCCGAAATTTCCTCCCAGGGAAGCTCAACAGCTACTTCCCGAGTGTACGAATTAATATCCTTAACGTTAATATTCACATTTTTACCTTTAAAATTGGGCGGAAATTTACTTTATTTGCGGTAAGCAGGTTAGCCATTTGAAAATTATTTGTTGAGTCGAAAACCAGATTCGAATAATTATTAATTTAAACAATTCCGTAATCATTCAGTAATAAGGCGCCTCGATACAGCAGGCACATGGAAACAATCTGAATTAAATGGTAAAGGTCATTGTAATTAAAGTATTTGTGCAGGCTGATACGACTTATTTGAACAGCTGCACCGGTGAAAGCCACAAGAATACCAATCACAATTAGACCGGTTCCGGCACGATGGAGGATAAACCGACTGTAAAGCATGACGAAAAGAATAAAAACCATGGCAGTACCATAAAACAGAATTGCATTAGTAAAACTTTCATTCCGGTAAATAACAGCCAAATATCCGATAATTAGAAGTGTTAAAACCCAGCGCAGGATCTGCACCATATTAAAGGAGAAAATATGGTAAAAAGTTGCCATAACCAGCGCAAAGCTCGTGAACCCGATTGTCACCAGTGTCAATTTCCAAATTAACGAGCGGATTCCTTCAGGAAAATAGGGACCAAGCCCGTGGTACACAGCTCCCAACAGACCAGCCAGGGCCACGAACCACATGGCGTTGCTGAAATGCCAGTGTACATTCATTAACCTTACCTGATAATACTCCCGCAATTCCAGGGCAAACCAGATTCCACAGACCATGATTAACAAGTCTGTGAAGACAGTCATCGGTTCGTAAATAATTGGTTTTAACATCGGAAATCCCGCAGCGAATAGTTTAAACTTACAAAAGTTGGCCGGTCAAAATTGGATTCAATTGTTTAGCGCTAAACATGAACAGTTAATTCAACTTCCATTCGTAATAATTTTTTGTTCCTAATTTATATGTAGCCCGAGGCTTCCCGGCCTCAGAATTATTTATAATCAGTTGCTTAATCTGCCAACAAAAAACCCTGCGGATTAACATCGGCAGGGCTACAAATCATTTATTAACCGGAAATTATTGCTTTAAGCGATAAACACACCCTTCCATAGTACTGAGAAATTTTTCCACCTGGGAATAGGTGTGAAAGAGTTCTTCAATCGGGACGTAGGAATCCACCGAATAATTGACCTCATCATAATCGCGGAGAAAGTTAGCTTCCAGTTTAACAATCATATCGCGCATCACTTGTTTGGGTAGTTCCTTGCTGCGTAAATAATTGACCTGAAGATTCAATTGTCCTTCCGATGTTAGATGAAACAGAGACAGAACCCCGAAATCGGATTCACAACGAAAAGTCATGGTGCCGTGATCGTGTCCGCGACCCCAGGTAATCTCATCGGCATGTTGTTCCGAAAATTCGATAATTCGTTCTGCAATTTTTGTAGTTTCACGGTTGCATTTAGCACGCAAATCCTCTACAAATACACTTTTATTCCATTTGGACATATTGTGAGCCCCTCCGGGAAATATTGAAATTTTTAGGTAAAACTTAGGGAGAATTTACAAACTTACCCGACGAAAGGAAAGATTCCCTTTTACCAGCCAGTCCTTAATGGAAATTATTAAAAGCCGATGCGTATCAGATCAGAAAAATCCAGTTGGAACCGTAAGCGATCCAGGATCCATTGTTTACTATCAGGATATTTATTTTCTGGCTCCCAGCTTTGATAAAGCGGAATAATGAAAACCCCGATTTGTAATCCGGCGTCCACATAGGTATCATTCAATCCATCGCCACCGGCAGCATCCAGAAATACCGCTGTTAATTTACCGCTTTTGTGGGTGAGATTCACACCCCAGGCAAAACCGGAAGTGGCTAATGGAGTGTCACTGCTATCTAAGGCGACTCCCCGGAGACCGGGGCCATCCTGAATGTACTGATTAGTATAAATATTCACCGCACTTTGACCACTGGTACGATCGAGAATATAACTCTCAAAATCCGGGTCCACTCCACCGCTGTAATAAGTACGGTATTGGCGGGGAACTTTCTGATCATTTAGAAAAGCACCGGTCCAGAGACGAAAATCAATTTTCCCTGCTTTTGAATATTCATAGTTGGCTGTGGCCGTGAAAGATGCCCTCAGGAAGTTAGTATTCCCCCGAAGTTGTCCGGAGGCATTGAATTGATAGAACGGATTTGGAGACCATAACCGTTTAAAAGATAAATTTCCAACGGTAAACTGCCCCCCATCATACAACATCGGGTCAACAGCGGAAGTATCAATATCGTGGTACTGTAACTGGGCAGCGATTCTATTTTGAGGATAGGAAACAATCGGTTTTTTAATAGTGCCTTCAAATGCAAACGCAGCCCCCGAACGACCACTGTAATCCCCGGCTGAAAAACTGACAATACCACTGTTTAACAATGCATTGGGCACCAGCCCCTTACGAACCAGGAGACTGCCCACCAGGCGTTTATTATTGAAATCCCACATGGGTTTCAGACTCAGACCGTTACCAAAAAAGCCCGGCGTAAACCCGGAGTACAGCATTAATCCCGGAGTAAAACCGTTATAAACGTTATAACTAAACAACCAGGGTAAAAGGTTAAAATCCCGGTCAAAGTAATTCGGCTCATCCCAGACAAAATTTACGTTTGTTTTACGCTTGGTCGTGTGATTAGTCCGGTCGGCATCGGGCATGAATCCATCGGGATCAATCACCGCCTTTACCACCCCCTGAGGACCACTGACATCCGTAGAGCCGGTGAACCCCTTCACCCAACTGCGTCCGATTTCAGCATCCTGCCGATCATAAAAGGCAATCTCCACCGGTGTATTCATGGTACCGTAATTAGTAACGGTGAACTGGTTGCCGTTTGTTTTAATCCCGTAATCAATATAATTAGTTTTGTTGAATACATCATTAAGGTACCAGCTCAGATCTTCATCTACGTATTTTTTAAAGCTGGCCTGAAAATCCTCCGGTTGGGGATGTTTGAATTTCCAGGTCTCGTAATAGTCTTGCATAATTTCATTTAATTTCTCATCCCCCAGGTAATGCTGAACAAAGCGGCTGAAAACAGCCGTCTTGCTGTAGTGCTGGCCGTAATTCATTCTTTCATAATCATTGGCTGTCAGGTTCAGAGGCTGTGAATCAAGGCTGCGGGCGGAAGGTAGATACTGAATATAAATTAACCAATCGAAAGTAGCTGTTTTTCCGATCCCCAGTTTGTTCTGGATAAAATCCTGGATGATAAATTGACCATCCCGGGAAGCATATTTTTTCTCCCAGTAACGAATATTGGTATATTCATTCAGACCTTCATCCATCCAGGTATGATCCCGTTCATTCGATCCTAGAATTCCATAGAACCAGTTATGACCCACTTCATGCATAATTACCATTTCCAGCAGATCTTTTGAACCGCCGGATGAAATGACCGTAATATTGGGATATTCCATTCCTCCACCGGCTGAAAGATCACCATCCACAGCCGTAATATGGTTATAGGGATAGTCCCCGTAGAAGCGACTGTACCAGTAACCAGCGTCATGAATATATTCAATCGAATTTTCCCAGAGCTTGGCGTTTTTAGGTAAATAGAAACTCCAGCAGGTGATTTCTCGGGTTGAATCCGCCAGAAACAAAGTCCCCTTTCTAACAATCCAGCGCCGATCGGCAAACCAGGCGAAATCGTGAACATTTTCCTGATGGAAATGGAGGGTTTTCAGTACCAGTGGTGCTGATAATTCCGATTCGGACTTTTTCCTCTTTTTCCCTTTCCGACTCTTTTTATCCTGCTTACGGAGTTCCTTGATCCTGGCTTTAAATTCCTTTTCAGGTAAGGCATGGAGGGAATCCCCTGCCTGAACCAGGGAGTCCAGCCAGGCATATTCGGCGTTGCCATCCACCAGATCTCCGGTGGCCATGATTCGATAATCCCTGGGGAGTGTGATATAAACATCAAACTGACCGAATTCGCTGTAGAATTCCCCCTGGTCCAGATAGGGCATGGGATGCCAGCCATCCCGGTCGTAAACTGCCGGCTTGGGATACCATTGGGTAATTTCGTAGTGTTTCCCGGTATGCCCCAGGCGGGAGAACACTTTTGGAAGTTTCACAAAAAAAGGCGTTTCAATCGTAATCGAATCCCCGGGGGCCAGGGATTCAGGCAGGAATACTTTAGCGATGTCAATATTTTCAGGATGGTATTCCCAATTTACAGTTTTACCGTTCACTGAAAAATTAAGACTGTCAATGTAGCCGCGATCCTTAGCTTTGGAGTAGTGAAAACGGGTAGAACGGTTACGTATTTTCTGTTTGGCAAAAGCGGTGGAATCGTTTTTATAGGCGTTGGGCCAGAGGTGGAACCAGATAAAATTCAGCGTATCGGGTGAATTGTTGACGTACAGTATTTTTTCCTGAGTGGATAAAGTATGGGCCGAATCATTCAAGGTAACACGGATCTCATAAGCGACATACTGTTGAAAATAATCCTGTCCGGCAAAAAGGAATGAAAACAGGCTAAGAACAGCAAATAATTTTTTATACATGGTTTTACCCCTCATCATTTAGGTGCCAAATTACGATAACGTTTGGACAACCGATTCCAAAAAAAGTTGTCAGTCTTTCCGGTATTTGATATTAGGCCGTATCAGACTCAGCAGTGCCGGCAGGAAAATCAAATCGGCTACCAGGGCAGTAAGAATCGTAATGGCCGAAAGTAAACCAAATTGAACCGTTGGCACAAATTTCGAGAAAGTCATGACCAAATACCCGGCCACCAGAATCCCGGTTGTGGACATGATCGCCACACCCGTACTCAACAGCGTGGCATCATTGGCCTGGCGGTAATGCTGGTTAACCTCAGATAATTCCATTCGGTAACGGGTCAAATAATGCAGTGTATTATCCACGGCAATTCCGAAGGCAATGGCAAAAGTCATGGCCGTAGGGGCTCGCAGGGGAATTTTGAAATAGCCCACCACTGCCGCCATGATCACCATGGGAATAACATTGGGGAGTATTGAGAGTAGGGCAATTTTAATTGAGCGAAACAACAGAATCATAACCACCGTAATAACTATAAAAGCGATAATAAAACTGTTGAATAAATTCCGAACCAGGTAATTATTGGTACGTAAAGCCAGAAAAGCAGTACCGGTTACTTCTACCTTTAACTCCTGTGGTACATGCTGATCAATAAAAGCATAAATTTCATTCTCCATCTCCGTACTACGACGGGAATCAATATCCCTGATCTGGGCGGCAATCCGCAATTTAGTGTAATCCACGTTCATCAGGGTCTCAAATTCACCTTCGTACAACAGCATGTATTGGGCAATCACCTCCCGTTTTTCCGGCAAACGGTAATGAGCCTGATCCCCGTCGTACATAGCCTGATTAATCTCCTTTAAATAATCCACAACTGAAGCGGTTTTTCCCATTTCCGGGATGGAGCGAAGGTAGGTTTCCAGAGTATCGACAAATTCCAACACCCGGGGGTCCTGAATATCGGCGTAAATATCGCTGCCCTCCACATTAACAATGATTTCAATTGGTAAGACAGCACCCATCCGGTCCTCCGCCACCTTCATATCGTCCAGCAGTTTGTCCCCGGGGCGCAAGTCCTCTAACAGTTTGGAATGGGGATTCATTTGCAGGGCTCCCACAACACTAATAATGGTAATCAGGATACCAGTAATAATAATCCCCTTCGGGTAGACCCGTACCAATTGAATAATTTTTTGAACAATCCTGACTCTGAAACCCCGGGAATAGGCCTCCAGTTTGCGTTGTGGCGTAGGTTTCAATACCAGCAGAATCGTGGGAATGAACAGGACGGAAATAATGAAAGCAAAAAAGATCCCCGTGGCAGTAACCCAGCCAAATTCCTGGACAATTTGAATATTAACTGAACCCAGGGCTCCGAAGCCGGCGGCCGTGGTCAAACTGGTGAGGAAAATCGCTGTACCAATCTTTTTTATCGATTGAAACAAGGCTTTCCGGCGGTGACCAATCTGCTGAAAAGAGCCGTAATATTTCACCAGAAAATGAATCGAATCCCCAATCCCCACAATGAATAACAGCGTAGGAATCAGGTAAGAGACAATATTGATTTTTATTCCCAGCGCCGCCATGAATCCCAAGGTCCAGATATCGGCCATAGTTACCGTAATAATGGGCAGCAGGACACCTGCCCAGGAGCGGAACAACAACACCAGAAACAGGACAATGATTCCCAATACGGGCAGGATAAAGCGGACATTATCAGAAACCATGTACTGAACATAACGGGTGCGAATCACCGGTAATCCCGCCTGATGCCAGGACCAGGAAACCAGTTTTTGTTTTTCATCGATCGCCTTTAAGATGCGTTTCCGTTCCTGGTGGTAATTATTATTCCGATTGATTTCCACAATGATTGCTGCCGTTTGCCCGTCATCGGAGATCAGGTAATTTCGTACCAACGATGAACCCATAATCTGCTGTTTGGCCATGGCAAGGGAATCCTCGGATTGAGGAATCCCGCCAAAGACTGGTCTTAGTAAATAATCCCCTCCGGCGGTAAACAATTCCAGATTAGTGAGGCTTTTCACTGAACTGATTCCTTCAATCACTGACAGTTCAGAAACCATTTTGCGATTCAGTTGCAGATTTTCATAGCTGAAAGGATCATCGCAGTCGTAAATCAGCATAATCACATTGTCAATTCCGGAAAATTCTTCCCGGAAGCGCAGGAAGCGTTCTACCAGCGGATCATGGTGGGAAAATAATTGTTCAATCGTAAAATTAAACTGGATCCGGCTGGCAAAGGCTCCCATAATAACGGTGATCAGGGCCAGAATTCCCAGTACCAGGCGCGGGTGATCCAGAACCCGGTTCACCATTTGTTTGGTTAATTTTCGCATGAATGGGTGTAAAGAAAACGAGAGCGGAAATTACAGCGAATCAGGAATATAAAAGGGGTTGGAAAATGACCAGGATCGGCACCTGCTTAGCCCCTTTAAATACATTCAGGGCGATCTAATAGACAGCAATTATCAGCATCTTCCTGCTCAACCTGTATTGTAGCATGTTCGATACTAAAATTATCATGAAGATGTTGTTGCACTTCCTTAAGAAAATTATTAGTTATCGGACCCTGCTTGGCAACCAGGTGAACCGTTAAGGCCGTTTCGGTGGTGCTGAGGGGCCAAATATGTAAATCATGGATCTTGGTTACATTTTTTATCCCGGTCAGATAATCTTCGATTCCCGGGACATCAATTCCCTTCGGAATTGCATCAATCGAAAGGTTGATTGAATCCCGTAGCAGATTCCACGTCCCTACTAAAATTACTACCACAATCGCTAGACTGATAGCCGGATCTAACCATAGCCACCCGGTCATCATAATTGCTACACCGGCTAAAACAACCCCCAGAGAAACACCTGCATCAGCGGCCATATGAAGATAAGCCCCCTTAATATTCAAATCATGTTTCTGCCCCGAAACAAACAGCAGCGCGGTGGCAGTATTGATCACCACCCCAATAGATGCAACCGTAATAATGACCAATCCTTCCACGGGCTGCGGATTAGAAAGTCGGCCAAAAGCTTCCCAGGCAATACTCCCCAGGGCCACCAGTAATAAAACGGCACTGGTCAGGGAAGCCAAAATAGTGACTCGGCGGAAGCCATAGGTTCGCTTTTTAGTGGGATACCTTGACGCCAACAGGGCTGCACCCCAGGCAATCAACAGACTCATTACATCACTAAGATTATGGCCGGCATCGGCAATCAGCGCCAG
>JBHHUS010000014.1:0-34618 GCA_046861615.1 Fidelibacterota bacterium | reverse complement strand
AGCGGGAACGCCTGGGAATCGAACCCAGCTCCCGATTTATCGTCGGGACAACGGTTTTGAAGACCGCGGCGGGCACCAGCCTCACAATCATTCCCAATTCAAACGGAATTCAACTACAATTCCGGTTTGTTAATGACCCGAAAATCTAAGCCCATCCGGGCTTTTAATTCCTCACCGATCTGTTGTGCCTGTTGTTTGCTTCCATAGCGTAACACCCTCACCACATGTAGTCGCCGACCGTTGGAATGAACTTCGTCAATAGTTACCTTATATCCCTTTTCCTCCAGCCGTTGTTTTAATCGTTTGGCATTTGTGTATTTGCTGAAAGCACCCACCTGCACCACCCAGGGTCTGATCTTGGGATTTTGAATGGGTGGTTTCCGGAGAACAGTGCGCGTGGATTTAATTCTTCTGGCTGCCTGTTTCTGGTCGAGTTTAACCAGTTTGGCATCCCGTTGCTGTACTTCCAGCCCGGCAAATCCATACTGCTCATAATTCAAGGATGGATAGATTTGTTTCAGTGTTTTCAAAACCTGAACTACGGTATCTTCTTCTCCAATGGCAATGTAGGAATTAACCATTAAATCCATGACCCGCTGGTGGGGAATGTTGGCGGGGAAACTCATAAGGACTTTCCGAAACTGCAGACTGGCCTGGGAATACAATCCCCGGGCAAACAGGTATTCGCCGATTTTCATGGCCGCAGGACCCGCATATTCGCTGTCGGGAAAACGTTCCAGAAATTGCCGGAATAAAGTCAGGGAGGAGTCTCCATCCTGGGTCACTAATGCTTGTATATAATAAATACCGGGAGTCTCCGGGTAGCGGGAGAGTAATTCCGGTAAATTGGTCTGCACTTCCTGAATCTGTCCCTTTTCCAGCATCGTTAAATAAAGCTGAACATTTTGAGCCTGCAAACCGTTAACAACGATCAGGAACAGGAAAGCCAGGCGTCTGATCCCTTGAATCATTTTTCCCGGGATTTACTGGTGATCAGATCAATGATTTCTTCAATTTGCTGAGCCAGTTGGTGGGGACGGTAGACGTGGACGGATAGTTTTAATTTCATTAAACGCACCTGGAGCGAATCGTTGAAACGGCTCAGGGCTTCCTCAACTAAGTGGAGCGCGGCATGATGGTCCCCCTTTGCTTCCAGAACATTCGCCAGCTTGGCTAACGCATCCAAATCACCGCCGTCCTTTTTCAAAATCCGCTGGTAAAAATTCTCCACTTCGCTGAATCTTCCCAAATCAAATAAAGCTGATTCAATCTTAGAAAAGACTTTTTTCCCTTCCCCGGGACTCAGTAAAGCAAATTTCTCCCAGTTTTCAATCGCCTTGACCAAGTCGCGTTTATCAGCATATAAATCTCCCAGCCTTAAAAAAGGAAGACCATATTCCGGCGCCATTTTGATGGCCTTCTGAAAATGCTTTTCGGCCTCCCCCGCACCGTTCCTTTCCAGCTTTTCCATCCCCTGATTCACCTCAAAACGGGATAACTGGTTCGGATCCTGCACCTGCTTCAACCTTTGAATCGTTTTCGCCACCTGGATAGCTTTTTCCCAATCATGCAATTGTTCCGCGGCAAACAACAGAAATTCGTTGGCCCAGATATTTTTTCTATCAAGTTTGAGAATTAGTTCTGCTTCCCGACTGGCTTTTTTCAGTTGGCCCAACTCCTTGTAATCCAGTGCTAATGATTTATGGATCTCCCGTTGAAGCTGGCTGGTTAAATTCGGTCGGACTGTCAGGGACTGGTGGATTTTAACTGCCTGTAGCGCCTTGCCCTCTTCCCTTAAAATATCCCCCATTTGAAGGTAGGCTTCCACATGATCGGAATCCTTTTTTACTACTTCGCGCAAGTACTGGAGCGCAGTCTGGGTGTCCCCCCGTACCATGGCGTTCAGCGCATGAGTATAAATTGACTCCGTTCGCTGTTGCTTTTTAGGACGGTAAAAATAATAACCCAGACTGAATATGATAATCAGCGCAACCAGCGCTAAAAAAAATAACTCCAAGGCTAGGCGTCTCCATCCTCATGGTCATAAATTCCTTCATCAATGGCTACGTTCCGGAGATCATTCAACTCATCCGAAATACGTTTGTTTTTCAACCGCAAAGCTCTGTTTTCCGCCTTAGCGGAAAATACCTGAGCTACCACGACTCCGTACCCGATTAAAATACCTGCCGTCAACGCACCGATCATTACAAAAGCTACACTGATATGTTCGAATTTTCTGAAAATTAAATCTACAGTAACCTGTTCCGTATTCTGTAATAAAAATACCAGAATCAGGATTAACAGCAGGAGTAAACCAAATATTTTTACCAGTTTCATCAGGTTTCTTCCCTTATTTATGACTCAATTAATTGTCCGTGCAAACTTATTCCCCGGGCGGCGGTAATTTTCACCCGGACCAATTCCTTGACCCGGGCATTACCCTTATCGAAAATGACCCATTTATTAGTATCAGTACGACCAGCCCATTGCTCCGCCGACCGTTTACTTTCCTTTTCCACCAAAACCCATTCTTTACCCCCCACCAACGCCTGGTTCCTCTCCAGCGTATGTTTTTTCTGGAGGCGGATCAGTTGTTCCAGGCGGGATTGTTTTTCCTCCTCGGAAACTTGATCCTGGTATTCCGCCGCTTTGGTTCCAGGCCGCGGTGAATATTTAAATGTAAACGCCGAGTCAAACCGGACGTGGTTCATGACTTCCAAAGTTTCCTGGAACTCCTGTTCCGTTTCACCGGGAAAACCAACAATAATATCCGTACTGATTCCTACCACCGGTAACATTTCCCGGATTTTATCAACCAACCGAATAAATTCTGCTTTCCCATAGGTGCGATTCATACGCTGTAAGATTCGATCACTTCCCGCCTGGAGGGGTAAATGAATACTGTTACAAATATTCTCGTGACCGGCCATAACCTGAAGGACGTCTTCGGACATGTCCCGTGGATGGGGCGAGGTGTAACGAATTCGCTTGAGACCCGGAACCTGGGCGATCCTTTCCAATAAATGCTGAAAGCTGTTTCCCTCATATAAATAGGAATTAACATTTTGCCCCAGAAGCGTGATCTCCACAAAGCCGGTTTGAACAGCCCGTTCAATTTCCTCCACAATACTCTCTACGCTGCGACTGCGTTCCCGGCCCCGGGTGAAAGGAACAATACAAAAAGTACAGAATTTATCGCACCCGCGCATAATTGAAATCCAGGCATTGATACCTTCCTTGCGACTGGGAAAGAGATCCTCATAGACTTCGAACCGGGACAATTTAGTACTGGCAACCTGACCGGATTCAGCAGTTCGATCGCGGATTAAATCGGGTAATCGCCGGTAGGAATCAGGACCCAGCACAACATCCACATAAGACTTGGAGTCCAGAATATCCTCTTTCAAATGTTGAGCCATACAACCCAGGACGCCGATCAATATCCCCGGGTTTCGGGCTTTAAGCTGTCCCAGGTAACCCAAACGCGATTGAACCTTTTCTTCGGCATGCTCCCGTATGGCACAGGTATTCACAAATATGGCATCCGCCGTTTCCAACCGATCAGTTGGTTGATATCCTTCCTGTTGAAGCAGTCCCGCTACCAGCTCGGAATCCGCCACATTCATTTGACAGCCATAGGTTTCTATATAGTAGGATTTACTCATAGCAAGAAGGGAAAAATTACTTCAGGTTAGGATGTAGAGAAAAGGGTTACTTCAGGTAACCGCTGAAAAAATAATCCACCGGATTTTGAGGTGCGCCGTAGCGATGGACTTCATAATGGAGGTGCGGGCCGGCAGACCGTCCCGTATTCCCGGACCTACCTAGTAACTCACCCCGGTTTATTTTCTGTCCCCGCTTTACTGCAATTGAAGACAGGTGTGCAAAGATCGTTAAATAACCGTTGCCATGGTCAATTTTTACTACTTTACCGAACCCGGCCTGGGTAGCGGCATAGCGTACAATACCATCCGCCGGGGTGTACACCGGTGTGCCGATATTAACGGCAAAGTCCTGACCGTAGTGAAACCGGACCTTACCGGTAAAAGGATCCTTGCGGTAGCCGAATCCGGAACCCAGATAACCGCCGTTCACCGGCCTAATCGAGGGAACCAATCGTAAATTATTCACCCGATCCTTAACCCGACCAACCATGTTGTTATAACTTGACAGTTCCAGTTTTACCCGCCGGGAGAGCTCGCCCACATTCATTTCCAATTCTGAGATTCGGGCTTTTACATCCGGTACCAGATTATCCATTTCAGTTGTGGAAACAATACGCATCCCTCCAACCCCCACTTTCCGGACATCCTGATCTACCTGTGGAAATCCGGCATAGGTCCGAATTGCCTTATCTTTTTCCTCAATCGTAACAACCTGAGTAGATACATCCTCCAACTGATTCTGAAGGGCCACCAGTGTAGTGGACAAATGATTATAATTCTCCCGTAGATCCTTCAGTTTGGTTTTATACAGGAAATGAGTCAGGGCATCGGCGCTGAGAAAAAGCGCCGTAGCTACCAGGACAACGGAAATACACACCAGTGTAAACAGTTTTCCCCTGGAAAAACTCCACTGCTGAACATCGTCATCCCGCTCAGAGATTAGAACATATTGATTGTTTCTGGACTTTATTCGTTGACGTTTCACGGGTACACCACACCCAATTAATGCTGAAACCTACAAATTCAAAGGGAAATAATTCAATTAGTTTAAGTTAAATAAAGCCGAAGCAAATATGACCGCGTATTATGCCGTAATCGTTGTAATGCCCGTTCTTTTATCTGCCGGACGCGTTCCCCGGTTAAACCCATTTCTGCTCCAATCGCTTCTAGATTTTTCGCTTCCCCCTCCAGGCCAAAATAATCGCTTAAAACTTTTTCCTGTCGTTTATCCAGCATATGTAAAACATTCCGGATCTCCGCTTTCAGAGAATTGACAAAGATTTCCTTTTCCGGACGATCGTCATCGCTGAATAGAAAGTCCATCCGGGTGGTTGCGGATTCATCCAGAGGTTCGTCTAAAGAAACCGGATCAGGGAAAGCCTGAATCAGATCCTCAATCCAGTGAATGGTTGTATTGGAAATTTCAGCTAATTCTTCCGCTGTAGGCTCTCGTTCATACACCTGCTCCAGTTCCAACGATTTTTTAAATAAACTACCTATGGACTCGGTTACATTCAGCGGCAACCGGATGATCCTCCCCTTTTTACCAATTGCCTGCCGAATACTCTGGGAGATCCACCAGACAGCATAAGAAATGAACCGGAATCCCCTGGTTTCATCAAAGCGTTGAACCGCTTTAATAAGCCCCAGATTGCCCTCATTGATTAAGTCTTCCAAAGGAACGCCGTGGTGCTGAAATTTTTTTGCCACCGCCACTACAAACCGGAGATTATGCACTACCAGTTTATTCAATGCAGACTGATCTCCTTTTTTGGCCCGGCAAGCCAATAATACTTCTTCAGCAGGAGTCAGCGGCTGGATCGATTTTATTTCTTCAAGGTACTGCGCGAGAGCACGTTTGTAGCGGACAGGGTGGTAGGATCGACTCCTCAATAAAAATTACTCTTTACCAGAATCAGTTTTCTTTTCTTTACTTTTTTTCGCTTTAGACTTTTTCTTTTTAGCAACAGTTTCCGGCTCATCTTTCGGAGCTTTCTGTTCATCCGCTTCCATTTCAGAAACAACCGATGAAATTTCAGCTTCATCCAGATGATACTCTTCCTGAATCTTTTGTATTTCTTGCTCTTTTTGTTTGACGGTATGGTCGAATTCTTCGATTTTCTGGATTAAATCGAAAAATTCAGTGTTCCCGGTAAAATTGGCCAAATTATCTTTTTTTACCTGCCCAAAAGCCAGGCGTCCCAAGTTCTCCAGGGTTTTATTCCGGTCCCGCTGAAGCTGGTGAATTTCAATTTTTAATTTGCTGACCCTGGTTAACTCTTCCGTTTTGGCCACCGCAATTTTGCTGACTTCTTCTGCCTTCTCCACAGCTGCACTACCCCAGGCCCGCATGTTGATTTTAAGATCGTCCCATAGTTTAGACATGAATATCCTCACATTTTTTAAGGTTAAATTTATCGACCAGATTCACCACAACGCAATCGTTAGCTTTTTTATTAAACACCATTCCCGGGAAAAAGATTCCGGTCCTTTTCACAACTTCAATTGTCCTGCCCAAATCAGATTCAAAGCAGACCCTGCCTTGAACCATTCAATCTGCGCCTGATTGTAAGAATGATTACACTTAATCAGGTCGCTGGAGTGATCACTGTGGTTTACTTCCAAAGTTAATTGTTTCCCTGGTGCAAACTCGTCCAAATCCTGAAAATCAAACGTATCATCTTCTTGAACCAGCTCGTAATCAGTACCTCTGGCAAAGGTCAGGGCCAGTAAGCCCTGTTTCTTCAGGTTGGTTTCATGGATCCGGGCGAAGGATCGAACCAGTACAACCCGGACTCCCAAAAAACGCGGTTCCATAGCGGCGTGCTCCCGGGATGAACCCTCACCATAATTCTCGTCACCTATGATGATGGTGGGAATTCCTGCTTGCTTGTAAGTCCGTTGTGTTTCAGGGACCGGACTCATCTCACTCGTTAACTGGTTTTTCACCAGATTGGTTTTACCGTTAAAAGCATTTACCGCTCCGATTAACAAATTGTTGGAAATATTATCCAGGTGACCCCGGTATTTCAACCAGGGACCGGCCATTGAAATATGATCCGTAGTGCATTTACCTTTAGCTTTAATTAATAATTTCATTCCGGTGATATTCTTTCCATCCCAGGGCTCAAAGGAAGCCAATAATTGCAGACGATCTGAAGAGGGTGAAACTTTTACTTGTACCTGACTTCCGTCGTCAGATGGAGCCTGATAGCCCAGATCTTTCACTTCAAATCCCTTTGGTGGTAAATCAAATCCCTGGGGCGGATCCAGTTTTACCGTTTCCCCGTTTTTATTCACCAATAAATCCTCAAGCGGATTAAAGGTCAGGTCTCCGGCAATCGCCAGGGCGGTAACTAATTCAGGAGAAGCGACAAATGCATGAGTATTGGGATTACCATCAGCCCGCTTGGCAAAATTCCGGTTAAAGGAATGAATAATTGTATTTTGCTCCTGTTTTTCAGCCCCCTCCCGGGCCCATTGACCAATACAGGGTCCGCAGGCATTGGCAAATACATTCGCTCCGAGCGTCCGGAAAATATCCACAAACCCGTCCCTTTCAATAGTAAATCGTACCTGTTCCGAACCAGGTGTAATAGTAAACTGGGCCTTGGTTTCCAATCCTTTTTCAACTGCTTGTCTGGCAATAGAGGCAGAGCGGGAAATATCCTCGTAAGATGAATTGGTACAGGAACCAATCAAACCAACATCCACCTTTGTCGGCCAGCCCTCCTTTTTTGCTTCAACCTTCATTTTTGAAACCGGAGTCGCCCGGTCCGGTGTGAAAGGACCGTTCAGGTGCGGTTCCAGCGAAGATAAATCAATCTCGATTACCTGATCATAATACTGTTCCGGGTAGTTATAAACTTCATCGTCGGCCCGGAGGCAGGCTTCTACTCGATCAGCTAATTCCACTACTTCTGACCTTCCCGTCTGTCTTAGGTATTTCGCCATATTCTCATCAAAACCAAACAGGGAAGTAGTAGCTCCGATTTCAGCTCCCATATTGCAAATTGTCCCTTTTCCGGTACAGCTCAAAGACTGAGCCCCCGGTCCAAAATATTCAACAATTGCTCCAGTCCCACCTTTAACCGTCAAAATCCCGGCTATTTTTAAGATAACATCCTTTGGCGCCGTCCAGCCGTTCAAAGTACCCGTCAGGTGAATGCCGATCAGTTTAGGCCAAAGCAACTCCCAGGGAATACCCGCCATGACATCAACCGCATCCGCCCCACCGACACCAATGGCCACCATTCCTAGGCCTCCGGCATTTACCGTATGGCTGTCAGTGCCAATCATCATCCCACCGGGAAAGGCATAGTTTTCCAATACGACCTGATGAATAATTCCGGCCCCCGGTTTCCAGAAACCGATCCCGTATTTTTCCGAAACTGATTCTAAAAAATCGTACACTTCGCCATTCATATTTTTTGCCCGGGCTAAATCAGCGTTAGCGACGGTCTTCGCCTGAATCAGATGGTCACAATGTACGGTACTGGGAACAGCCACACGATCTTTACCAGCCATCATAAACTGCAGCAGGGCCATCTGAGCAGTGGCATCCTGCATAGCCACCCGATCAGGTAAAAATTCAGCGTAGGATTTACCCCGTTCATATTTGGTGTTGTTCTGCTGATCAAACAAATGGGGATATAATATTTTTTCAGCGAGTGTCATCGGTTTATTTAACAATCTCCGCGCCCGGGCAACTTTCTCCGGTAGTTGAACGTAGTATTGGCGAATCATTTCCAAGTCAAACACAGAGAATCCTTCCTTTTTTGGTTGAAATTTGTTTTCAGATAGTCTAATAAGTACACATTTATAAGGTATCAAGTTACAATATTTGCCAGCCTGGTTTCAATTTCATTAGACTGGCAAAAATATTACTGAAAAATCATAATTCAGCTATTAAAAGTGTTGCCCTTAAGGAGTAATCCGGGTTTTAAATTCGAGACCTATGTTTCCACTGAATCGTTATTTTGCAGCCTTGATCCTCATTTCCCATCTCTTTGGCGGGATTTCCGTTCAGGTCATTAAATCCACCCCGGAGCAATTAGTAATCAGCGTTAAGACTGATCCCCAGGTAGCCGATGATTTAAAATCCATCCAACTGCTAGTAGGATTACCGACGGTTGATTACCCGGTTATACGGTTCGACAAACAAACTGCATTGCCAACCCCTTTTTCTCCGGTCAATAAAGTAATTGAACAAACCCGCTGGCTTCAGCGGCAGGAGCTAAATGGCCTATTCACTGCTACCCTCAATATCGTTTCTGTCACTGGCCAGGACCGTTATTTTCCGGAACAAACCATTACTATTTCTTTCCCCCGCCGAAGTACTCGTTCAATTCCTCCTACAACCCGTCAGGAGCAATCTCTTTCAACTCGAATAATAAACTGGCAAACTGCCCGGCAATGGATTAATCCGGCCAAAAGACCGAGACTGGCAAAAACCACTTACCCGAAAGGAACCTGGCTCAAATTCAGTGTAAACGATGATGGAGTGCGAAAAATATCAGCTTTGGCGATCCAGTCCGCTCTCGGAACCGGAGCAGTGGTTGATCCACGCAGCTTTTTTCTCTACACCGGAACCTCTCTGGGGCGCGATCGGACCTTTGTCCTAACCCAAAGTGTCTCGAATGAAAGCTCTGTTCCTGAAAATTTAACCGAAATCGCCATACAAACCATTGGTGCTGAAGACGGCAGTCTGGACTCCGGTGACGAAATCCGGTTCTGGGCCCGCGGTGCCAGCGGTTTTGACCAATCAGGCGGCTCCATTGGTTGGCACCAGAATCTTTATTTTACAAGCAACACTTACTGGCTTTTGATTCCCGATGATTCATCCCTCCGTGGGCAGCGAATTCAAACAACAGCAATTGAACCCAATTCACTGGTTATTTTAACCTATGGTCTGGCCTTCCTTCACTACGAGGAGGATCGGTTGAATCCCATGGACACGGGTTTGGGCTGGGTAAATTCACAAATTCAGTCAGGTGGCAGTTTCCGGCAGACGGTTCATCTGGTTCAACCGGAGCCATCAGTACCGATCAACGGTACGGCAGGATTCCAGGGAGGGGAAATTATCTCTACCCGCTATGGAAATACGCAACACGAAATCAGTATCACTTACAACAACTCATTATTGGGTACTGTCCGATGGTCCAATCTGGGACAGAAGAAAACCTCTTTTCTGTTAACCGGGAGTTCAGCCACTGCAGGAGACCAGGATTTTGAATTTACCAATACCGCCACCAATCCAAATTCAAGTCCCTATTATGATTATCTGACACTCTCTTACGGACGAGGATTAACAACGGAGGAGGGTTCATTCGATTTTTACGCACCGATTACAGCCAACCGAGTAACCTTTTCCATCACCGACGATCAGAGCTTTGAAGCCTGGGATATTACTAGATCGGCTAATCCGGAACAGGTTCCCCTAGTGGTTCAAGATGACCAAACAGTCACCTTAACTAAAACATTACCAAGTGATACACTGGCGCATTTCATCATTTTTGATCCACAGAATATTGCTGAAATCGAGAATTTGATCCTGGTTGGCGATAAGGATTTTACTCGTTTACGGAATACGACCCCAGGAGTGGAACATCTCATTATTGGTCCAGAAGAATTTTCAGCCGCTGCTGAAGAACTGGTTCAGCATCGGAAAAGTTCGCGATTTATTTCCATTGAGCAAGTTTATGATGAATTCTCCGGTGGAAACCCCGATCCGGTTGCTATTCGGCATTTTATTCGATGGACTCAGGAGCAGTGGACGGAACCCCATCCTGGTTTCGTTTTGTTGATGGGCGATGGTGATTATGATTATCGTAATATTAGCGGCCGATCCCGGATCTTTGTCCCCACCATCGAAGTGGGTATTCTGGATGCCTATGCGACTGACGACCGGTTAGTGGCTTACAACGGAGTATTACCGGAAGTTGCCGTGGGACGATTTCCTGCCGCCAGTTCCCGGGAAGTTTCAGATTTCGTTTCCAAGATAATTGCATTTGAAACAGAACCGGTTCCCGGCGTCTGGAGGCAGACGGTTACCCTGGTGGCCGACGACCCGGCCCGGCCAGAGCGGGAGTTATTTGAAATCAATACCGGCAAAAGTCACACGATTAATTCAGAACACATTGCTTCCCTGATTCCCAATTTTATGGCCGTGAAAAAGCTGTACATGGTGGATTACCCGGAAGTGAGTGACGGCTCCGCTTTTGGAGTCACTAAACCGGAAGCAACCGAAGCGTTATTCAATACGGTAAGAGAAGGTACTTCCATTGTCAATTTTATCGGACACGGAAATCCCAAACAGTGGGCCCAGGAAAAACTGCTACTCATGAGCGACAGTCGAAATGATGTTTTTAACCTGATAACGGAAATGAAATTACCCATCTGGATTGCCGGAACCTGTAACTGGGGTCATTTTGATCAATTACAGGAGGATTCATTCGCGGAAGCGTTGATTCGGGTTCCCATGGACGGCGCCAGCGCAGTAATAACTACAACCAGAGGGATCACCGTTTCCGGAAATATTTTATATTTAGACCGGATCTTCAACGCCCTGTTCCCCGGTGGAACCGTTACCGCCGGAACAGTGGGAAATGTCATTCAATCCATGAAAACCGGAGGACGGGACGGGGAGTTATTCCACCTGTTTGGCGACCCCCAAATGCCAATTCCTATTCCCGGAACACTGATCACAGACGCTCAAGTAAGCCCCGATTCCCTCGCTACTCTGGAGCTTGGAAAATTATCCGGATCAAATCCGGTGGGTGTCGGTAAGGGATTTTTAACCTTTGAAGACGGATTCCAAACCGTAGTAAGAAAATATAATTTCCTCTCCACCGTTCAGGAAATAGCATATAAAAAGACTGGGCCAATTTTATTCCGCGGTCAATATTCAACCGCCACCGGAACCTTCTCGACTGATTTCAGAGTTCCTAAAGACATCACTTATTCACCTAATTCCGCCACAGTCCGTTTTATTTTAGAAGGAGAAAATCGTTCAGAAGCCCTTGGGGCGGTTGGCAATTTAACGCTCTCACCGGGAGTTCCTTCTACCGATACTCAGGGGCCGATTATTTCCTTTGAAACCGAATCGAAGCGTTCCCTGCGAAGCGGTGATCATCTCAAGTCCGGAGAAAAAATATTCATCCGCCTTTCAGACCCCCTTGGAATTAATATTACTGGTGAAACCGGTCATGAATTAATGCTTTCAGATCTGACATCGGCGGTAGAAAAGGAAATCACTTCTTATTTTATCTACGATCTGAACAGTATTACCACTGGTACCATCCCATATAAAATTGCTGACGGTTCGGAAACTGTATCGCTGAAAGTCAGAGCCTGGGATAACGCTAATAATCCCGCTGAACAGTCCGTTACTCTGGATATTCTGTCTACAAATAATCTGACTCTGTTACATGTTCTAAATTTTCCGAATCCATTTTCAACTTTCACTCAGTTCACCTTTGAGATCACCGCCGCAGCTGAAATCAGGATTGATATTTATACCCTGGAAGGGCGAAAAATCAAATCCATTGACCCTGAATTTTTCTCCGTTGGCTACCATACGATTCAGTGGGATGGGCGGGATGCTTTCGGAGGCCGACTTGCCAATGGTGTTTATCTTTATCGTATAAAAGCAACGGGAGCTATTAATTCAGTAACTTTTATTGGTCGCCTGGCCAAATTCCAATAAATTTCTGAAATGAACACCTTTCCCATTATCCTGGCTTCCGCTTCTCCCCGACGGGAAAAACTCATAAAACAGATCGGATTAAAATTTACCGTCGAACCAAGCCAGGTAGTCGAGGACTTTTCACTCCAATTGCCTCCACCCCAATTTGCCCGGTATTACGCCGAAAAAAAGGCCGCTGAAATCGCTTCGTTGCATCCCAGTGCCCTGGTAATCGGTGCTGACACGATTGTTGTTGTTGATGACGATATCCTGGGAAAACCAAAAAACAAGACCGACAGTTTTAACATGTTGTCTAAACTCTCCGGCCGTTCTCACACTGTTATCACCGGCGTCGCGCTCCGATGGACCAATGAAAAAGTTATCGATACTTTTCATGAAACCACAGTTGTTACATTTAATACATTAAGTAATAATGATATCTCTTATTATATTGATACTTATAATCCACTTGATAAGGCAGGAAGTTACGGAATACAAGACTGGTTTTCGGTCTGTATAAATAAAATAGAAGGTTGCTTTTACAATGTTGTAGGGCTTCCCCTGTCATCACTTTACCAACATTTAAAAAAAATAGATCAGTTTAATCGATGAAATACCGGAAAATGTTACCAATAGCTTTGCTGGGTATTCTACTGGTTCAATGCAACCAGTCTAAGGAAAGTGCCTACCCGGAATTCGAGGTTGTCTCTTATCAACAGGAGTATAAAGACTACGGGGCACCCTATTTAATTATCAAAATTAAAAATACCGGAAATGCTGCTGGTTTTAATGTTTATTGTGAAGCAGTGGCTAAAACAGACGTCCGGATCATCGACTCTGCCTGGGCTTATTTTAAAAATGGAGATCCAATTTATCCGGGGGAGATAGCTACCGATGAAGCTGTTTTTCTGAATATCAAAACCCATAATCAATACAAGGTCCTTGACTTTAAACTGAAATGGCAATCACTCGATTAAATCCACTGGACACGGTGAGAGACAACCGATTTTTTGCTTAAATTATCTGTAATGTTAAAATAAAAACGTTTTCCCCATCCTTCCCGCCCGTTTAATTTCGCCGGTGAAATAACCTATGAATGAGTTTTATACAGAATTAAAATCCCTTCGCGAAAGCCAGAGTATTGAATTAGAGGAGATTCAAAACAGGACAAAAATTAATCTGGAATACCTGGAGGCGATTGAAAACGGTCAATTCTCTGTTCTGCCACTGACTTATATGCGTCTGTTTCTAAAGGCCTATTGTCTGGAGATTGGCGCCGACCCGGAAGAAGCTTTGACCAATCTGGAGTTATTTTTAGGACTCGAGTCAACTGAAGAGGAATCGCCAACAGACCAGGAAGCGGAACCCGAGTCACCGTCGATTGAAAAATTAAACCTCAGTTCCCAAAGAACCCCGAAATTGATTCGAACTGATCTGATTAAGGGAACGGTACTGGTGGTAGTTGCGATTTTTGCTATTTACATAATTCGGGTGATTAATTCAGAGTCTGCACCGGTTACCCTGAGCGAAGACTACGGCTCGGAATTTCTGGAAGAAGGAGCAGTAACAGAGGTTGACTTGACTAATAATTTTGACCTTTTAACCAATAATATTGAAAAATTTGAAGCTCGTCCACCACTGAATATTAAAGTAACTGCATCCCAGCGTCTGTGGTATAAAGTACTGCCAGATTCAACCAATTCCATTGAAGACGTACTGGCCGCAGGGGATAATCGGCTTCACGGTTTCCACGCCTCCATTGATTTTCTCTTTAACCACACCAATGGCGTTAATCTCTACCTCAACGGAAAACCGGTAAAGAATGTCAATAGTAGTGATTACCCCGTCCGGGTTACTTTTTTAGCCGAACCCGGTACCGTCAGCATTAAGCGTTACACGCCAAAAAACTAACCCACTTCTTTAAAGTAACTATTTAGCTCCCGACCTCCATCGCCGGGGATATCTTTAATTTTAAAAAAATTTATTGACTCCAGTGGGTACCTATAAATACATTGTGGGTAGTTGTGGGTAATTATCCCTTATCTTTCTGAGACATGACAGTAAATCAAAATACATTTACCGGGGAATTTGCATATTCAATTGATGCAAAGGGCCGGGTCAATATTCCCGCCAAATTCAGGCAGGTGCTCTCCGCTGATAATGAGCAGACTTTTGTCGTTACCAAAGGTCTCGATCCCTGTGTCTGGGTTTACCCTGCCATTATCTGGAAATCCATTGAAGATGGACTGAAACATTTATCCTCTATTTCAGCCACTAACCGGGCTTTTATTAGAAACACCGTGCGATATGCTTCGGCAGTCCAATACGATAAACAGGGTCGAATTCCCGTTACCCCTTTCCTGATTAAACACGCTCAACTGGATAAAGAAGTCGTTATTATTGGAATGGTCAACAAAATCGAAATCTGGAATCCGGCCACTTTGAATCAATTTGAGCGACAAGCCCAGGACATTGATCCGGAAACTTATGATGACCTCGCAAATCAAATTATTCTTTGATGAAACCGGTGTCAGGACAGGAACCGGCTGGACTCCACATTCCTGTTATGCTACCGGAAGTTTTGAAGTATCTGAATATCCAGCCTACTGGTTCCTATCTGGACGGGACCGTCGGCGCTGGAGGGCACGCCACGCCTATATTGGATCAACTATCCTCCCCAGGAAGATTGATCTGCTTTGATCGGGATGCGGAGGCACTGGAAATCTGTAAAACCAAATTCAGTGCCTCTGCACGACTCGTCTCTTTTCACCACGCCCCTTACGACACCTTTCCAGAAATTCTGTCCTCCGAAGGAATTGAATACTTAAATGGCATAGTATTGGACTTGGGTCTTTCATCACTACAATTAAATTCTTCCAACCGCGGTTTTTCATTTCAATCCCTCGGGAGTCTTGATATGCGCTTTGATCCTTCCACCGGTATGACTGCCGCTCAATGGATCAACTCCGTATCAGAAAAAAAACTAGCTGAAGCTATTCGCGATTACGGCGAAGATTTCCGGGCTAAAGGTATTGCCCATTCCATTAAAAAAACAGCCAACATTAACACAGTTAAAGCGTTGAAAGATTCCATCCGGCGCTGCACGCCGCCCCGTCACCGGGAAAAAACCTTAGCCCGTGTTTTCCAGGCTTTAAGGATTGTAGTGAATCAGGAATTGGAACATCTGAAAAATTTTCTGAATCTGTTCATTGACTTTCTAGCCCCGGCTGGTCGCATTGTCATCATTTCTTACCACTCTCTGGAGGATCGCCTGGTAAAGCAAAAATTCAGGGAATTACACCTAGATGGCAAAATCCAACTTTTAACTAAAAAACCACTGGTCCCCACGCCGGAGGAACGGTCAACAAACCGCCGTTCCCGCAGCGCCAAATTAAGAGCAGCGGAGAAACGGTGATGGCCGGAAGAAAAAAAATCAGGCGGCGCTCTAAAAGACAGCAGGAACTATTCCAGACAATCATTTTTTTTCTAACGACAATTCTTTCAATTGCCGGATTAATAATTTATCTCTGGATCTACACGGAAATTGACGAAACCCTGATGGCTTTGGATTTGCAAAATCAGATGACTAAAGAATTAGCAAATTCAGTTAAAGAGTTAAAAATCGACATCGCCCAATTGGAACGGGTGGATCGGTTAACGACAGTGGCTCGGAAAGAATTGGGAATGGTAGTCTCACAACCGGAAACACTGGTGATTTACATTGATCCTGATTTACTGGTTGAAAACCTTGACTAAGACCTATTTCAAATACCGTTCCCGGATTACCGTTCTCTCCTGTTTTATCATTTTCGCCTGGGTAGGCCTTTCCACACGGTTATTCCAAATCATGGTAATTAACAGCGATTTCTACCGTCAACAGGGATTTCAACAGGGTCAGCGACAAGAAATACTACCCTATGTCAGGGGAAATATTTATGATCGGAAAAATGTACTGCTGACGCGAAATATCATTCATTACACCCTTTCCGCTCATCCGGAAAAAGTCCCGGATAAAGTTGTCCTGGCCAAAACGATCAGCACCTGGACTAAGCGCGATCCCGATTATTATCTGAAAAAATTGGACAGCAAAGGGAAATTTATTCATCTGGAACGCAATTTAAGCCGTAAATATGTAGACGGTTTGGTGAAGAACCCTCCCCCAGGTTTAATCATTAAAAGAAAATCAAGTCGATCCTATCCCCACGGTCAGATCGGTTCTCAAATTATTGGGTTTACTGATGTGGATGATCTGGGTATTACTGGGGTTGAAAAACAATACAACCGCTATTTACAGGGTAAATCCGGTTGGGTTGTGAAACAATTGAATGGCCGGGGCAACGCCCGTTTGAAAAATAATTATCCCATGAAATCGCCGGTGGATGGTTCCAACATTCAATTAACCATAGACCTGGATTATCAATCAATTTTACAGGAAGAAATGTCCCGGCGGGTGGAAGAAACCCAAGCCAAAGGTGCCATCGGAATATTAATGAACCCTCAGACGGGAGCCATTCTGGCCTTGGCTTCGATTCCCGATTACAACCCCAATCGTCCTGCCAATTATCCGGTTGAAAATCAACGCAATCGGGTCATTACCGATCAATTTGAGCCTGGTTCATCATTCAAAATTGTAACTGCCACCGCTGCCTTGACTACCAAAGTCGTTTCGTTTCAGGATGAATTTAATTGCGAAGAAGGGGCAGTCACAATTTCCGGAAAAACAATCACCGATCATGAAAAATTCAATTTACTGACCTTTCCCCAGATTATTGCTAAATCCAGCAATGTCGGTACTATTAAAATTGCCCAGCTGGTTGGAAAAAATCCACTATACCGAATGGCCCGAGACTATGGCTTTGGGACGATCAGTGGTCTCGATTTACCGGGTGAAGCCCGGGGTACTTTACGACATCCGGACGATTGGAGTGAGATCTCCCTGGCAGAAATTGCCATTGGCTATGAGGTGGGAGTAACCGCATTACAATTAGCCACAGCCTATTCCGCCATTGCCAACGGCGGTTTCCTGATGAAACCACACCTGATTAAACAGGTTCGTTCAGCCTCCGGTGATATTCTGCTGACTGAAAAACCGGAGGTCATTCGAAAAGTCGCCGATCAGACCGTGATGAATCAATTAAAGGACATTTTAGTTCAAGTAGTTGAAAACGGAACGGGCACAAAAGCAGCGATTAAAGGATGGTCTGTGGCAGGTAAAACCGGAACGGCACATAAGTTCATTGACGGCGCTTATTCCGACAAAAAATTTATTTCTGATTTTGCCGGTTTCTTCCCCGCTGAAGACCCTCAGATTGTAGGCGTATTTATTCTGGATGAACCCCTATTCGGCTTACACTGGGGTGGCTACGGAGCTGCTCCGTTATTCAGGAGAGTAATGGAGCGAATTATCAACCTGGATGATTCCATCCACTTACAAAAAAAACAACCACCGCTGTTTCAACCGTCAAAAAATGTTATTTACGCGGCCAACACCGTTGGTGCTGAAAACGATAATCGCCTAACCACTCTCTCCACTATTTCAGCTTATGGCACACCAGTCTACACCGATGGTTTCACCTTTGTACCGGAGGTCCGGGGAATGAGTATCCGGAAAGCCAAACAGGAGCTGTTGAAAGCCGGGTTACGGGTGCAATTTTCCGGCTCCGGTCGCGTTGTCTGGCAGAGTCCAGCACCGGGAACAAAAAGTATGCCTGGGTCTTTATGCACTATAGGATTGAAATGACATGGAGTTGAAGCAACTTACCTCCGGATTTTACGCTAATGCCGACGATCTGCCGGAGATTGAAATCACCGGCTTGAATACCCGCGCTGATTCCGTTACTCCCGGTGAAGTTTTCATCGCTATTAAAGGAACGCAGGCTGATGGACACGATTACATCCCCACTGCCATCAAACGGGGAGCTGCTGCCATAATTTCCAACGGGCGTGATATGGGACAATTATCAGTGCCTCAGATCAAGGTCAATAATCCCCGACTGGCAGCCTCCCGGATAGCGGCGGAGTTTTACAGCTTTCCCTCTAAAGAGCTCACCATTGTAGGAATTACCGGTACCAATGGTAAAACGACGGTCGCTTCCTTGGTCAAAGCTATTTTTGATGCCGCCGGTCTTCAGTCGGCGCAAATGGGTACACTTGGTATCATCGCTAACGGTTACCCTGTGGAAAAAACATTAACCACCCTTGACCCAATTCAGCTTCAAAAAACACTTAGACAGTTGAGAGCCGATGGATTTACCCACGTTGTGATGGAGGTCTCTTCCCACGCTCTTGACCAATACCGGGTGGCCGATGTGGATTTCAATGCCGCAGTTTTCACGAATTTAACACCGGAGCATTTGGATTATCATAAATCCATGGAGGCTTATTTCGCCTCCAAGGTTCGTTTATTCAAGCAATTACCCATCACCGCAACCGCGATAATCAACACCGATGGTGAATTTGGTGAAAGAATTTTATCGGAATGTACTACTCCAACTATTATCACATCGGTTGAGGGGGATGCGGATGTACATTATTCCGATTTAAATACCAGTCTGGGTGGAATCCGGGGGCAAATCCAGGCTGGAGAGCAGTTGATCGATATTTCATCCTCGTTGGCAGGATACTTTAATGTTGAGAATATTCTTTCTTCGGTTGCGGCGGCTCTTTCCGTCGGCATTCCTCTCTCGGCCATTGAATTAGGTATCAGCTGTTGCAAACAAATTCCCGGCCGGATGGAAGTGTTCGAACTGCCCTCCGGTGGTAAAGTGATCATTGATTATGCTCATACACCGGATGCCTACGAGAAAGTGCTCTCCACGATTGCGGAAATGAAACCTCCGAAAGGCCGGTTAACAGTTCTGTTCGGTTGTGGTGGTGACCGGGATGCCGCCAAACGGCCGGTTATGGCCGGTATTGCTGAACATTACAGTGACCGCTGTTATATAACTCCCGACAATCCCAGATTCGAGGATCCTGAAAAAATCACTGCTGAAATTATCAGCGGGTTTACCGGAAACAATTACCACGTATTTCAGGACCGGGGCCTTGCTTTGGAAAAGGCTCTGCAGGAATGCCGGGGGCGGGATATTTTAGTTGTTTTGGGAAAAGGTCGTGAAGATTACCAGGATATTCAGGGTAAAAAAATACCCTATTCTGAATATGATCTTATTCGACGGTATTGCCATGCGGATTGAACTGCCGAACCCGAATGCATTTGCGCAGCTTTTCAACGCCCTATTCAAGGTAGAACTTTCTGTATATCCTCGAGGTTTAGCCACCGACAGTCGCGAAGTACACCCGGGGGACGGTTACGTCGCTATCCGGGGTGATCGGGTGGACGGTCACCAGTTCCTGGAAGAGGTGGCTGTAAGCGGCGGTGTATTGGCCCTGGTTCAACACCCAATCAAAGGAATTGATTTACTACAGGTTCCGGTTCCCGATCCTGTAAAAGCAGTTGGCCGGTTGGCCAGGGCCTGGCGGGAACAGTACCAAATTCCGGTCATTGCCATTACTGGCTCCAATGGTAAAACCACTACCAGAGAGCTAATTAAACAAATTTTAACAGCAAAATACCGCGTTCACGGAACAGAAGGAAATTTCAACACCTCAATCGGTCTTCCCCTTACCCTGTTAACCCTTACAGAAGATTACAACTGTACGGTACTGGAAATGGGCGCCAACCGCCCCGGAGACATCGCTGAATTATGTGCCATCGCTCTGCCGACTCATGGACTAATCACCAACGTTGCTCCGGCTCATCTGGAGGGATTCGGATCAATCCAGGAAATTGCCTGTACTAAGGGTGCGCTCTTTGATGCTTTAAAAGCAGGAGTTGCTTTTGTGAACTATTCCGATATCCTGATCAAAGCACAACCGGTACAAGGGAAAATGATCTCCTATGGTTTCACTCCCGACTGTGATTTTCCGGCTGATATCCACGAAGAAACGAACGGTACCTTTACCCTTACAATTGACACCCACAAATTGGCAACGAAATCTCAAAACATTTCTTTCGCTAAAAATATCCTTCCTGCTGTGACTGTAACCCGCACATTCGGACTGGATTGGGACACAATCCAAAAGCGAATTTTACAATTTGAACCACCTGCCGGACGTTGTCAAATCAGGCAATCCCGGGGGCTGACCGTTATTGATGACAGTTACAACGCCAATCTGGAATCCACTCTGGCAGCGATCGATTATTTAAACGCCATCCGGGGAAACGGACAACGTATTTTTGTCTTTGGAGACATGCTTGAACTGGGGAACAGTTCCGCTGAACAACATAAGCAAGTGGGCAAAAAGTGCGAATCTGTCCGCTTGTCCGCTGTATTTACCATCGGAAAAGAATCCAAGGTTACCGATGAACAGTTGAAATCAATTCCGGTACATGAACATTTTAACGATCAACAGGTCCTCCTGGCCGCACTTGAAAAACAAATCCGGAAGGGAGACAAAATTCTGATAAAAGGTTCCCGGGGCATGAAAATGGAAACCATTGTGGAAGCGCTGGTGGAAGACTGATGCTGTACCATTTCCTGGTTCCGCTGAAAGAATATTTTTCTCCGCTGAATCTTTTCCAGTACATCACTTTTCGCGCCTCCAGCGCCGCTATTCTTGCTTTGATTATCAGTTTTGTATTCGGACCCTGGATCATTAAAAAATTACATCAGCATCAGATCGGGGAAGAAATTCGGACAACGGGACCAGAATCTCACCAACGGAAAAAGGGTACACCAACCATGGGGGGAATTATTATTCTTTCAGCAATAATTCTCCCCACCCTGCTTTTAGCTAATCTCACTAATCCCTACATTCAGATTATCCTGGTGTCAATTACCTGGACCGGTTTAATTGGGTTCCTGGACGATTATTTAAAGGTGGTGCGTAAACTGGAAAAAGGACTCGTTGCCCGGTACAAATTAATCGGACAAATACTCCTGGGAATCATCATCAGTTTCTGGATTTACCAGACACCGGCCTTTGCCGATTTTCGAACAGTTACATCGGTACCATTTTTGAAAAATGTTGAAATCGATTTTGGAATGCTTTACCCCTTACTGATTATACTGGTAGTGACAGGAACTTCCAACGCAGTCAATTTAACCGACGGGCTGGACGGGCTGGCAGCGGGGTTGTTAGCTATTGCCTTTTCTGTGTTTGCCGCGATTGCCTACCTCAGTGGTCGTGTGGACTTTTCTGATTATTTAAACATTATTTATCTGCCGGGAGTTGGTGAATTAACCATTTTTGCCTCCGCTGCCGTGGGTGGTTGTGTCGGCTATTTATGGTTCAATGCAGCGCCGGCAGAAGTTTTTATGGGCGATATTGGCTCCCTCTCCACCGGTGCAGCTTTAGGCACCCTGGCATTGCTGTTAAAGAAAGAAATTTTATTACTTATCATTGGTGGTATTTTCGTAGTGGAGGCTCTTTCGGTGATTTTTCAGGTTTCCTATTTCCGCTGGACCAAGCGTAAATCCGGCCGCGGGAAACGGCTCTTTCGAATGGCCCCCCTCCACCACCACTTCGAACTAAAAGGCTCACCCGAATCCAGAGTCGTAATTCGATTCTGGATCATCGGTCTGTTGCTGGCCTTGTTTTCAATCACTACCTTTAAAATTCGTTGATGGATCTCTCCAGTCCCAGCCAAATCAATCTTCAAGACCAGCGTATCACTATACTGGGATTGGGAGCCAGTGGACTGGCAGCAATTAAATTAGCCCGACATCTGGGCGGGCAGGTTTTTGCCAGCGATTCTCACACTAATTCAGCCATTAAATCCGTCGCGGAGGATTTGAAGACTCTGGATATTGCTGTAGAGATTGGCGGTCACAGTGACGCTGTTTTTAATGCCGATCTTTGGATTGCTTCTCCGGGTATCCCCCAGAATGCTCCCCTGATACTGAAAGCCAAGGAGCAAAACATTCCGGTCGTAAGCGAAATTGAATTTGCCAGTTGGTTTACTAAGGCTCCCCTGGTGGCTGTCACCGGTTCCAACGGTAAAACAACCACCGTACACCTGTTGGCGGAAATGTGTCAGACCAACCAACTTCATGGCTGTTTATGTGGCAACGTTGGTATTCCATTTTCTGCTGTGGTCCAGCAGGACCTGGTTCATCCCGACCCAAAACGCGTATTTATTCTGGAAATTTCCAGCTTTCAGATGGAACATATTATCCATTTCAAACCCTACATTTCCGTTTTTCTAAATCTGACTCCGGACCATCTGGATCGTTATAAAAATATGGATGAATATGTATCAGCAAAGCTGGCACTGGCCCGTAACCAGGATAACCACGATTTCATCGTTTACAATCTTGATGATTCGTTATTGACCAACCACTTCCAGGGACATCCATCCAAAAAAAGACCCTTCAGTCTGACCGTCAAATCTGGATCCACTTATTTTCTTAATAACACTAAAATTTTAGATGAGGAGCACGCCACGCTGATTCATCTGGAAAAGCTCGCTTTACCGGGCAGACACAATCTGGCCAACGCCCTGGCGGCTGCCACGGCAGCCCATATCCTGGGGATTCCGGACAGTCAGATCCAAAAAACTATGTCCAGCTTCGGCGGTGTGGAACACCGGCTCGAAAAAGTCAGCCGGATTAACGGCGTAACCTATTACAACGACTCCAAAGCGACTAATGTGGAAGCCGTTAAGGTTGCGCTGGACAGTTTCACGGCACCGATTCTGCTCATTTTGGGCGGAAAAGATAAGGGAGCGGAATTCTCCCAACTCCTTCCACATACCCACAACAAAGTGAAGGAAATCGTTGCTTACGGACAAGCGAGAGAGAAAATCTCCGCCGCCCTCAGGGATGCGGTAAGGCTGGAACAAGCCACCAGCCTTAAAGAAGCGGTGGAGATTTGTCACCGGTGCGCTGAACCCGGGGATATTGTTTTACTGTCCCCGGGGTGCGCCAGTTTCGACCAATTTAAGAATTTTGAAGAGCGGGGCCGGAGCTTTAAATCGATTGTACAAAACCTGAAAGGCCTTTCGTGAGACAACTGGACATTATCACTAAAAAATACGATCAGGTCCTGATTGTCCTGATCATCCTTTTGTGCGTCATCGGAACGGTTATGTTGTACAGCTCCAGTTCATCCCTTTCCCTGGACGAAACCGGCGGCACAACCGCCACCCTCTTTTTACGCTCCCACCTAAAACGACTGTTTATCGGGATCATTGCCATGTTTTTCTTTCTGGCCCTTGATTACCGCCGTCTGAAAACGATTGCACCATATTTATTAATCGGCTCTTTGGTTTTGTTATTGATTACTAAAATCTATTTTCTGATTCATGGAAGTTCTGCTCCCGCACGCTGGTTGGACTTGGGGATTGTATCGATCCAGACTTCTGATCTGGCCCGCTTTTCACTCATCATTTACCTAGCCTATTATCTGGATAAAAAAAGAGAAAAAATAAAGGATTTTTATTCTGGATTTTTCCCGCCAATGATGATCCTGGGACTCATGTTGACACTGATTATCATTCAACCCGATTTCAGCACCGCGGCAGTAATTGGAATGGTAGGTTTTATGATGTTATTTCTGGGAGGCGCCAAACTGTCTCAAATCCTATCCGCCGGAGTCATTAGTATTATGGTATTGATCCCGGTAATGCTGATGCGGTCATACCGGCTGCAACGGGTCATTTATTGGTTGGGATCCTTCCTGGGCTATCAACACGCCGCTCCGGCTAATGTAGGTTATCAGGCTCAGCAATCCTTAATCAGCCTCGGGAATGGTGGTTTTATAGGCCTTGGACTGGGAAACAGTATGGAAAAGAACCTTTTCCTGCCTACCCCTCACACTGACTTCATTTTTGCCATTATCGGCGAAGAACTGGGTTTAATCGGGGCCTTGGTCGTGCTGACGATTTTCCTGGTTATTTTCCAACGCTGTATTCGAATTGCCAAAGAAACCACCGATCCCTTCGGTGTTTTCCTGGCCATGGGCTTCGCTTTCAGTTTAATCCTATATGCTTTTATTAATATTGCAGTAGTGACCGGCGTTGTCCCTACAACGGGCCTGCCCCTTCCCCTGATCAGTTACGGTGGCAGTGGCCTGGTGATTAATTTAGCCAGTCTGGGCATTCTGTTAAATATTAGCCAATCGCGACGTTCAGTAACCCCGGCCAGAAATTGGAACCAGATTAACTATGTCTAAGGTATTACATATCATTCTGGCAGGCGGCGGAACCGGCGGACACCTTTTCCCAGCCCTGGCTCTGGGAGCCGAAATCCTTCGTCAACGACCGGATTCAAAAATCCATTATATCGGCTCCAAATTTGGTGTGGAACAAGAAATTTTACCTCATAAACAGATTCCCTTTACACTGTTGCCAGTGCGTGGATTGCAACGCAATCTGAATTGGCAGGAAATCGGGAGGAATCTCCTTTTACCCGGCCGGGTCTTGAATTCCTTATTCAAAATAAAACGGTTATTCAATTCATTCACTCCGGACGTAGTTGTGGGAACCGGAGGTTATGCATCGGCCCTTCCCCTCTATGTGGGCGTGAAGCGGGGAATCTCCACCCTGATTCAGGAACAGAATTCGTTTCCGGGAATTACCACCCGTTGGTTTGCGGAAAAAGTGGACCGGATCTGCATTGGCTTTGAGGAGGCCGCCAATTATTTTCAAAAAAAAAACTATTATTTAACGGGAAATCCCATGCGCAGTGATATTAATAGCGGTCAGAAAAAAGCGGGCTTGGAACGGTTTCATCTCCATGAAGAACAAAAAACAGTTTTCCTTTTCGGTGGCAGTCAGGGTTCGCTGTTTTTGAATCAGACCATGGAAAAGATTGTTCCGAATTTGCTGGAAGCAAATATTCAGATCCTGTGGCAGACCGGAGTCAAAACATTTGCCAACTATCAAATCCATGACAGCGACACTTGTCGGGTAGTGCCGTTCGTAGAGGAAATGAATCTGGCCTACGCCTGTTCCGATCTGGTAATCTCTCGGGCTGGAGCCCTTACGATTGCAGAAATTACTGTTTGCGGGAAACCGGCGATTCTGGTCCCCTTTCCCGGGGCCGCTGGTAACCATCAGGAAAAGAATGGGCTTGTTTTAGAAGCAGCCGGAGCAGCGGAAATGCTGCCGGAAAAAAATCTTCAGGCCTCCCAACTGTCGGATCGTCTTCAATCAATCCTCTCCAATAATAAAAAGCTGGAATCCATGTCCCGGGCCAGTGCGAAGTTAGCCAAACCCCGGGCGACAGCTGATATCGTTCAACACATCTTTGAATTGGCGGAAGCCTGATGTTTCGTAAAGTTAAAAAAGTTCATTTTGTCGGTATTGGTGGAATTGGGATGAGTGGAATCGCTGAATTATTATTAAATCTTGAGTTTTCAGTCAGTGGCTCCGACATAACCGATTCTGAAATCATTCAATCACTGCGGAAAAAAGGTGCCCGGATTAAGATGGGACACCGGGCTGAAAATATTAACAATTGTGAAGTCCTGGTGTATTCCAGCGCTGTCAAGGAAACCAATCCGGAACTGATTGCTGCCCGGAACCGGGGTGTTCCCATCATCAAACGGGCTCAAATGCTGGGAGAATTAATTGCCTTAAAAGAAACCAGCATTGCCATTGGCGGGACCCACGGAAAAACCTCAACCTCCTCCATGATCGGAACGGTACTCTCCCAGGCGGGATTGGACCCCACAATGGTCGTTGGTGGACTGGTGCGAAATATTGCCACCAATTCCAGGCTGGGAGCCAGTGAATTGATTGTAGTGGAAGCGGATGAATTTGACCGCAGTTTTCTGGCCCTGCGTCCCACTATCGCCATTATTACCAATATTGAACTGGAACATACTGATTGTTATCAGGATCTGGAAGATTTATACCGCGCGTTTGCCCAATTTGCTAATTCCGCCCCTTTTTACGGGGCTGTAATTGCCTGTCTGGATTCCCCCGGAGTACAAAAAATTATTCAGGACATTCAACGTCCCGTCATCACCTACGGACTCAGTTCACAGGCTGATTTCAGCGCCCGGGAGATTGTATGTCAGGAAACAACTACGCAATTTACCTATCTTCAAAAACACAGTCCCGTGGGAACGGTGACCTTACAGGTACCCGGACACCACAATGTAGTGAACTCCCTGGCAGCGATTGCCTTAGGGACTGAAATGGGTTTAGATCCGGGATCAATTCTAAAGGGCTTAAAAGCTTATAGGGGCGTACGCCGCCGGTTTGAAATCAAGGGTCTCACCCGGGAGATCATGGTAGTGGATGATTATGCCCACCATCCCACGGAAGTCAAGGCCACCCTGGCAGCCGCCAAGGCTGGTTGGAACCGACGGATCGTTGCAGTATTTCAGCCCCATCTTTACACCAGGACCAGGGATTTTTACAAGGCCTTCGCTGAGGCATTTATGAATAGTGAAGTTTTAGTCGTAACCGATGTTTACCCCGCCCGGGAGGAGCCAATTGAAGGGGTTACAGGAGAATTAGTTGCTAATGCCGCCCGGGAATCAGGACACAAGGAGGTCTATTATATCGAACAATTAGAGGAACTGACGCCCTTGCTGGATGAAATTACCCAACCCAACGATATGGTGATTACCCTGGGGGCCGGAACAATTTGGCGCTACGGCCAGGCTTATTTTGACCATCTCCAGGCAAAAGAGGACGAAAATTGACGTGGAGAAACTGGCAAAGTTGAAAACAATAACACGAGGAAAATTTCTCGCACGGGAGCCCATGTCTCGCCACACTACTTACGGCATCGGCGGTCCTGTTTTGGCCTATATCGTTCCAAAGGATGTGGACGACCTTGCCACGGTACTGCGTTTTACCCGTGAGGAAAATATTCCGATATTTTTTGCCGGGTCCGGCTCCAATCTTTTAGTAAGTGATTCAGGTTATGATGGTCTGGTGATTTCGCTGGAAAAAACCTTTGATAAACTCAATTTCGAAGGACCGAAAGTAACCGTAGAAGCAGGAGTAAAACTGGTAAAACTGGTAAAGGAAACTATAAAGCGAAAGCTAAGCGGACTGGAAGGTTTGGTAGGTGTTCCCGGGACAGTGGGTGGTGCCTTGAAAATGAACGCCGGTGCTTTCGGTAATGAAATTTCCACTATGTTAATAAACTTAACCGTCATGACACTTCAGGGAACCGTCAAAACCTACCAGCGGGGAGAACTAATATTCAACTATCGATATTCATCCATCCCCGATGATGAAATTATCGTCAGCGCTCTGTTACAGTTAGAGCCCAGTGACGTTGAAACAATTCAATCCCGCTGGAGTAAAGCCAGCCAAGATCGCAAAACAAGCCAGCCGTTAAAAGTTCGAAGCGCCGGAAGTGTGTTTAAAAACCCAACTGAGGGTAAAGCTGCCGGATATCTGATCGACCAAGCCGGTTTAAAAGGAACCCGGGTCGGCGACGTCGAAATATCAGCCAAACACGCCAATTTCTTCTTCAATCGTGGAAATGCCAAGGCCGTGGACATGGTGGCCTTGATTCGCCTAGCCCAGGATAAAGTCTACGAAAAATTTGGAATCAAGTTGGAACTGGAAATAAAAACGCTTGGATTTAAATCCGGAGCATTAGATCAATGAAAAGAAAAAAGAAAACCTATTTATTATGGACCCGTTTCATTCTCGGAACCGGCATCCTGTTGTTAACGGGAGTTCTCCTTTGGAGTTCAATTTCCTGGGCTAATTACCGGAATCTATTTCACTTGCAAAAAATCCGGATTACCGGTGTTAAGATTCAACCACGGGAATTCTATCGCCAGTCGCTCGGTCCCATGAATCAGCTACTCCTCACCGAAATCAACCTGGAGGAGGTTCGTTTGTTGCTGGAAAGCGATCCGTACGTAAAAGCCGCCCGGGTGAGCCGTCAATATCCAGGCTATCTGAATATAGAAATTGCGGAACGGGTTCCTTTGGCATTACTAAACCTGAATCCGATGCTCATGATCGACAGCGAAGGTGTTATTCTCCCTGATAATGGCTACAGCCAGAAGGCTTTAATCCCAGTGCTCTCGGGCTTCAATCCCGCCCTGGAACTCTATCCGCCGGGACGTGAAACCTTCTCTTTGAAGGTGAAGGAAACAGTTGATATTCTACGGCAATTATGGGATATCTATCCGGGACTATACAATCAGCTGTCAGAAGTCACCCTCAACGAGGATGATGAATTCGTGTTTATCCTGGCGGAACATCCCACAAAGGTAATCCTGGGTAAAAATAAAATCTGGCCTAAAATCGAAATTTTAAAACAATTCGAAAAAGCATTGAATGGACAGCGACATTTGACCGATTACAAATTATTGGACATGCGTTACAATAAACAGGTAATTGCCAGGGAATGGACATGATCAGGACACAACGAAACACAGATAAATATATCCAGGCCGGGCTGGACATCGGCTCCAGTAAAATTTGTTGTTCCATCACTGAAATTGACCCGGAAAATGACAGTATCACCTTGCTGGGGATCGGAAAAGGACCCTCCACCGGAATCAAAAAAGGCTCCATCATCCATCGGGATCAGTTAATCGATGAAATGTTCCAGGCATTGCAGGAAGCCCAGACCATGGCAAATCTGAATATCAGTAAACTGGTATTGGGAATATCAGGGGAACATATTCGGGGGATTAATACCCAGGGTGCCATTGCCATTCAGAAAGAGGGGACAGCCAGTCTTCCGGTCCAGCATGAGATCACCCAGCAGGATGTACACCGTGTACTGGAACTTGCAAAGGCGATCTCCCTCCCCATTGACCGGGAAATACTTCACGTTTTGCCTCAGGAATATGTAATTGACACCATGAACAATATCAAAGACCCTGTGGGACTTACCGGTCGGCGTTTGGAAGCGCGGGTTCACCTGGTCACAGTAGCCACTACGGCCGCCACCAATCTGGTGGGTTGCGCGGAGGAATTGGGCGTTTCCGTGGAAGGACTGGTATTTCAGGGGCTGGCCTCGGCCATTTCCGTCCTGGATGAGGATGAAAAAAACCTGGGAGTGGCCTGTGTGGACATTGGCGCCACTACCACCAATATCATTGTTTTTCACGATGGCGGCGTTCGGCATTCTGCTGTTCTGGGGATCGGTTCCGCCAGTATTACTAACGATATTGCCGTCATGTTGCAAATCGGCATTGAAGAAGCGGAACGAATCAAATTGAAATACGGCTCCGCCAAGGCTTCCATGTCCTCTCCGGAACTGGATTTTGAATTACCCTCCAAAAACGGTGGTCTTAAGCGGCGGGTTTCAGAGCATGAATTGTCCAGGTATGTGGAAGCACGGATGGTGGAAATTCTGCAACTGATTATGCGGGAGGTGGCCCGGGCCGATGTACAGGAAAAATTAACTTACGGTCTGGTACTGACCGGTGGAGGCGCTCAGTTGAGAAACCTGGTGGGACTGGCTCAGGAAACATTGAATATTCCTGTCCGGGTCGGAATTCCGAAAAACATCAGTGGTGCGGTGGAAGTCGCCGCCAGCCCAACCTATGCGGGAGCCATTGGTCTGGCGCAGTGGATGACCTTTGGCAAAGACCTCTCCCTGCTGAAACCAACTATTTCACCGGTAACCAATGCTGTACACAAACTGAAGCGTTGGATCGGAGAATTTTTCTAAGAAATAAACCACAACCAAAGAAACCAAGGAAGGAAAGTCCTATGTTGTTTGAATTTAACAGTCTGGCTGAACAAAAGGCCAACTTGAAGGTTATCGGCGTCGGGGGCGCTGGCGGTAATGCAGTAAACCGCATGATTCAATCTGGAATGCAGGGTGTTGATTTTATTGTGATCAATACCGATGCCCAGGATCTGGAGAATAATTCTGCTGAACACAAAATCCAGATCGGAAAGAACCTGACCAAAGGTCTGGGAGCGGGTGCGCAGGCAGAAATCGGCCGGGAGGCCATCGAAGCAGACAAGGAAGCGGTTCAATCCATGCTGGCGGGCGCCGACATGGTCTTTATTACCGCCGGAATGGGTGGTGGAACGGGAACCGGGGCCGCACCATCCGTGGCACAACTATCCCGTGAATTAGGTATTCTCACGGTGGGAATAGTGACCATCCCCTTTAATTTTGAAGGACCCAAACGTATGAACCGGGGTTTATCAGGAGTAGCGGAATTGCGGAAGGCTTGTGACACGGTTATTACGATTCCCAATCAGAAACTGATGTCAATTGTGGATAAAAGTACTACAGTGGTGGAGGCCTTTAAATTCGCCGATTCCATTCTGCATCAGGCGGCCAAGGGTATTTCCGATCTGATCAATGTACATGGCCTGATTAACCTTGATTTCGCTGACGTAGAAACAATTATGAAAAATATGGGTGAAGCCATTATGGGTACGGGCATCGCTTCCGGAGAAGAACGGGCAGTATTGGCTGCTCAACAGGCAATTGCCAGTCCGCTGTTAGATTCCGCTTCCATCGGTGGCGCTCAGGGTGTGCTGGTCAACATTACCGGTGGTGCCGATCTTACGTTGATGGAAGTAGACGAGGCTACGTCAATTATTTTTGAGGAAGCTGGTCCCGACGCTAACATCATTTTCGGAGCAGTGATCGATCCGGTACTGAATGATGAAATTCACGTTACCGTGATTGCCACTGGTTTTAACCGCCGTACAACTACTGATGATGCCCGCAACACTCGGGCCCAATCACGTAATCCGGAACCAACCCGTGGACCTGTATTAACCGAACGGGAAAACGTGCCTCTGCATGAGCAGCAGCAAATGTTTGGAAATGGTGAAAGGAATGCTGAAAAACCACGGTTAACATTCGACGACAGTAACCCGGTTTTGTATGGCAGTGACCTGGAAATTCCGGCGTTCATTCGTCGCCAACATGACTGAATCACACCCCAATCCTTAACGGTAAACTCTGGTTGTAGAAGAGCCCCTCCCCCGGGAGGGGTTCTTTTTTTATATAAGGCAGGATAAAAAAAGCCCCTTCAAAATCGAAGGGGCTTAAAAAAGGAGAATTAGACCGTTAACTTAAATTTTTCTGCCCTGAGCCCGGAGTTGATTCACCACCTTCCGGATGCCGATCTTGTCCACCAAACGTAATCCCTGAGTAGAGACGTTCAGGGTAATCCAGCGGTTCTCATCCGCCAGCCAGAAGCGTTTCTTCTGGAGATTAACGGCAAACCGACGGCGGGTTTTATTGTGGGCATGGCTCACATGATTCCCGTACATGGGCTTCTTTCCGGTGATGTCACAAATTCTGCTCATGGTTTCAATATTTCGTTTATTTTTAGCCTTAAAAAAGCCAGCGAATTTAAAACTATCTGAATCCAGAGCAAATAAAATTCGGGCAGAAATAAATCATATTACCTTCGTTTTTACCTTGAAAAGGTGGGAAGAAGGATTATTAGGCTTAACACTCTAATTTATTCCCACTTTTTCAAGGTTTTACTTCAAATCGTTAAAACTAAGTTTGATTTAATAGTCTTCCACAAATCCTTCTTTGAAGGTCTGCGGGCAAAATCTTATTTCAGCAACAGCATCTTTTTTACTTTCTTGAATTCCGGTGTCACCAACTGGTAGAAATAAATTCCTGCTGCCAATTTAGTACCGTGGTCATTTTTCCCATTCCACACGACAGTCTGGTAACCCGCTTTCTGCTGGCTCTGGACCAGTACCCGTACTTCCCGGCCTAAAATATCATACACCACCAGAGACACTTCCGTATCCAGGGGTAGATCGTAGTGAATAGTCGTTACCGGGTTAAAAGGATTGGGATAATTCTGTCGCAGGGCAAATTCCTCCGGGACCGGCATCAATTTTAAAAGGTGTGTACCCGTACCCAGGATTATACCTGCACTATCGTACAAAGCATAGGTTAGTGTCAGCTCCACCTCCTGCCGGCCCTTTAAATCGATCGCGAATTGTTGATTTCCGACCGTCTGAAAATTGAAGTCAGCAAAAGCCAGACTGGCAGTACCCCCAATACTGTCTTCATAAAACAGGGTCAGGCGCTGTTCGGTGGTAGTTTCTTTTATCGGGGAAATGCTTAGTTTTCCCACAGGATATTCTAAGTCAATCGCGCCGGCAACGGTTCCCCTGGGCCAGGAGCAGAGCAGCAATTTACCGGATTGGTTGATTTCCGGTTCGGCACCTGACTTAGCTAAAATCCGAGTTGAACCACTGTTCTGCCGGGACCAGTGCCACATACGGGTAAAAGCCATGACATCCCGGAGGTCGTACTGATTGTCCGGCTGGGGTATCAGGTTGGGAACTGTTCCGCTGGTCGGACCTAATTCCAGGGAATAATCTTTATCATTCCAGGCGGTGACAAAAGCTGCCAGATCAGAAGCATTTACCTGTGCATCACCGTCAAAATCGGCCAAGGTAGCGGTGTTAAAAGTGAAAACAGTATCTGCGGCCATCACTCCCGCCAAGTCCTGCACCCCCTTAACCTGCACGCTTACCTGATCCCGGCTGGCCAGATTATCATCCACAGCGATGGATATCTGATCCTCGGAAACAACGGTTTCATGATGGGTGATCTGGGGAATGGCAGACGAAGTAATAATTACTGTAAACGCCTGAATGGGCTCTGAAAATTGGATCGTAAACTCTGGTCTGGAGGTGAGACCCAGGGTGGAACCAGCAGCGGGTGTAAGCGTCGTAACCGTAGCGGGACCGAAAAAGGCATCGATGGTAACACCGTCACTTATAGCCATCTCAGAGACATTTCCGACCAGATCAAAAGCCTGGACGGCACAATAATATTTTATACCATGGATGAGAGATAAATTATCGGCCGTGTAACTGCTAGCGAGACCTAAATCGGTAAATGGTAGAATATCCGCACCCCCGGCTGTTGCTCCGATCGCCATTTCGTAACGAACAATTCCGCTTTGATTCTGATCGTCAAATCCACTCCAGTTGGCTGCCAGAGAACTGGTGGATTCACTGAAATCCAGGTCCTGGTCAGGTCCGTCATTGACTACCCCGGTCAAGGGTGGGGTAGCGTCGATCTTAAAGCCGTCGCTGGAAACAATATCGGAAACATTACCCGCTTTATCTACCGCCCGGATATTCGTGAAATAAGTTGCCCCTTCACTATAACCGGTAGTTGTTACGGATGTATCCGTACCGGTGCTGGTCCAATTCACTACATCAGTTGTACCGATACTGGTTCCTACGGAATATTCGTAGTAATCCAAAAGTCCGTTATCACTGCCAGACCAACGATTATTAACATCCTGCCCTGCAGCAAACCAGTCCACCTCCTCCCCCCCCGACGGAAGTAGCTCAACTACGGACTGTACCAGTGGTTTTTCCGCATCGATGGTCACACCGGGACTATAAGCAATCTCGGATCTGGTGCCATTAACATCCACCGCCCGAACGGCAAACCGGTAGGTGTGATTATTTGCCAGCGTTAAACCGCTGACAGTTACAACCGTGTCCCCGGTGGTCAGGGAGGTCCAATCGGTAATTCCGCCGATTTCTCCCGTGATATCGCCCACAGCATATTCATAATAATCGATTCCCGCCTGACTCTCAAAACCGGCCCAGAAAGCGGATAGTTGGGTAGTGTTGTTACTCCAGCGAATGGTATCGCCGATAACACCGTCGAATACGATTCCGGAGTTTGGTCCCCGAACACCCAGGGGATTTTCATAGGCGCCTATATCCGGAAAAGTACCCACGGGAGCGGGACGGGTATTGCCGTCTAAATCAGTAATCGGGGCGTAATACCAGGTACTGTTTAACAGCACAGAATCAGTGCCGGCGCCGATGCCGGGACTGGCCACGGATAAACGAAAATCACCCTGTCCCGGGTCAACAAACAGGGGGTTCACGTTCAAATTACCATTCCGCCAGTCGACAGTACCATTATTATTGGTCACAATACTGTCAAGACCACCCTGGATATCCGAAAAAGCGATTGCGATGGAGTTATTTCCACCAATAGGACTGAAATAAATGCTTCCAGGTGAATTATTCCATACGATTAAGTTTATCAAGTTTACATCAGCGACCTCAAAGGAAATGCCTCCGCCCTGTCCCTGCGTAGAGTTTCCACTTACGGTAGTATTTATAAAAGTTGGATTTGCAGACATGACACAAGCAACCCCGCCCCCGCCGATATTGGCTGTGTTTCCGGTTACCGTCACATCGACTACCACGGATTTTGATCCCTCCAAATAAAGTCCACCGCCATAGGTATCAGTTTGATTATTTTTCACAATGAGGTTATGCAAACGGGGGTTAGCGCTGTAACAGGTAATACCGCCGCCGCCCCAACCGGTTGTAGTATTGTGT
>JBHHUS010000105.1:0-2646 GCA_046861615.1 Fidelibacterota bacterium | reverse complement strand
GGGGCCATTCCCTACGTGCGGGTGTTCGATGGGCAGCTGAAAGCTGGGGACACCATTCGGTTCTTTGCCCACTCCCAGACCTATGAGATCACGGAAGTGGGGCACTTTGTGATGAAACAGGTGAAAGCCCGGGAATTAAAATCAGGAGATGTGGGCTATCTCCTGGCCAGTATTCGCGATGTTTCCCACATTCGCCCCGGGGATACCATCACCACTTCCAAGAATCCGGCGTCAGAACCATTGCCCGGCTACAAGCAGGTGAAACCGATGGTCTTCTCCGGCCTTTACCCTTCTTCAGCGGATGATTACGACCAGTTACGCCAGGCGCTGGACAAATTACGGTTAAATGATGCTTCTCTGGTGTACGAACCAGAAACCAGTGAGGCTCTGGGGTTCGGTTTCCGTTGCGGGTTTCTTGGGCTTCTCCACATGGAAATCATCCAAGAACGGTTGGAGCGGGAATTTGAGCTCAACCTGGTCACCACTACGCCCAATGTTCGCTACCAGGTGGTGAAAAAGGACGGGACAACGGTGGAAGTGGATACACCCGCCAAAATGCCCCAGTCGGGGGAAATCCAGGCCATTCTGGAACCCCATGTGGAAGCGGAGATCATCACCCCGAAGGAATATATCGGCGGCATCATGAACCTGTGCCAGAAAAAGCGGGGCGTGTACAAGAATACCCATTACCTGACGGAAGATAAGGCCCAACTGCATTACGATTTACCCCTGGGTGAAATCATTTTCGATTTTTACGACAAATTAAAATCCACCACTCGGGGTTACGCTTCTTTTGATTACAATCTAAGTGATTATCGCGAAGGTAACTTGAAGAAGTTGGACATTCTGATTAATGCTGAACTGGTGGACGCGCTTTCCTTCATTACCCATGCTGAGGATGCTTATTCCAGAGGGGTAGCCCTGTGCAGTAAATTAAAGGATTTGATCCCCAGGCAAATGTTTGATGTTCCCATCCAGGCGGCCCTGGGATCCAAGATTATTTCCCGGGCGACAGTGAAAGCACTGAAGAAGAATGTCACCGCCAAATGTTACGGAGGGGACATCACCCGCAAACGGAAATTATGGGAAAAACAGAAGGAGGGCAAAAAACGAATGAAAACCATTGGCCGGGTGGAAATTCCCCAGGAAGCCCTGCTGGCGGTGTTGCAGATTGACAAGTAATTTTTAAAATTTGGTTAGGGCATCCACCCAGAAAATGAGCCAATCTTTTCAAGATAAATAATTGTGACCTGATGAAATCAGCTTATTGGACTGAAACACACTCCCCTTTTTACAGTTTTATTTTTACACTGCCATTATTTTTAATCTATGAATTTGGGGTATTTGCCATCTCAGCCAGTGATTTACCCTTACTTCGGAACGGTGCCGATGTTTTAATGCGCCAGATTCTGCATCTGCTTGGTATTTACGGAATGTACAGTTTCAGCGGTTTATTTCTGCTGGGCTTTGCCGTGGTTTACTGGTACCAGAAAAAAAGCCTGAAAAAAACAGTGTTGAAGGGTCAATATTTATCCTGGATGCTGCTGGAAAGTGTGGGGTGGGCAATTCTGCTGGCGCTGCTGTTAGCCTGGTTTCCCCGTCTACTGATGTGGGGAAATGAAGAACGCCTGTTACAGCTAGGCGTTCTGGCCGTTGGGGCCGGGATCTATGAGGAATTCGTCTTCCGGGTTATTCTGATTACCGGCCTTGGCAGTATTCTGGGATTTTTATTTCAATGGCATTCGGAAGCCCGAAAAGCGGGTGGCGTAATTCTGGCGGCAATGTTGTTTTCTCTGTTCCATTTTGTGGGCCAATTTGGTGATTCCCCGGGGTTGAATTTATTTTTTCTGCGCTTCGTGGCTGGTGGTTATCTGGGAATAGTGTATGTTTTCCGCGGTTTTGGCGTGGCGGCTTACAGTCATACTATTTACGATCTCTTCGTGCTGGTACAGTTTACTGTCCGTTGAAGCGATAACCCTCTTAGCAGGCTAAAGAATCAGTCTTTTTTATAGACATGGAAATAGGAGATTACCCGGACCAGAATAATCCCGGTTACCATTCCACCGACAAACAGACTCAGAATATCCACATTTCGCAGGGTTTCAAAGGCTGGTGAATTCCCCAGGATCTGCCGCAGGCTGGGCAAGATGACTATTACTAAAATCACAACCAAGATGAATATTTTTTTACGGGCTTGTTGTTTTTCGTCCATCGGTATGCTCTAATTAATTATTTTTCTTGTTTGTAGTGGTTTGTGCCCGGGATTTTACACCCGCGCGGCCAAAATAAAGAATAGTGATAATAATTACTGCCGACAGGAGATTGACCACAGTCCCTTTATCCCCCGGCTGACCATAGAGGACGAAACCATTGATTGCACCGTCGATTACAAAAGCGATTGTAGTAATAATTCCGCCGATCCAGCATTTCCGGCGTTGTTTCCAGAGACCGATCCCAAAAATAATACTCAATAGTCCGATTAGAATCAGAAAACTGGCGACGATTGAAGTATCCATGGCAGTGGCTGTAATATTCGGATCAGCGGCAGGCCCCTGGATTAGAAGAATTAAACCACCGGTTCCCCGCAATACTCCCAGTAAAATCAGCAATACCGCTCCCAGTCGCAGAAATTTCTTACCCTGCATA
>JBHHUS010000104.1:0-2646 GCA_046861615.1 Fidelibacterota bacterium | reverse complement strand
ACATTGCCTTGTATTTTCGGAAGTTAATTGGTGTTATTGCCTTGTATTTTCAGAACTTAGTGGCTATTATTGCCTTGTATTTTAGGACATTAGCGAAGTGAATCCATTACCAAGAACCATAACCTCAGCATTAAAGCGCTGGAAATCAGAACCTCACCGAAAAGTTTTAATGATTCGGGGCGCCCGCCAGGTAGGCAAGACATTTACCGTACGCCAACTGGGAGAAAAATTCGAACATTTTCTGGAAGTGAATTTTGATGAGGATAAAAATATTCATTCCTTATTCAACGGTAATATGGATGTACAGAAAATTATTCAAACACTGGCAGTACAATATAATACCCCGGTTAATCCAGAGAAAACGCTGGTCTTTTTTGATGAAATCCAGGCTTGTCCCGATGCTATCCGGTCTTTACGATATTTCTATGAAAAAATTCCTGATTTACATGTGGTGGCAGCCGGATCACTGTTAGAATTTGCATTGGCGGAAATCCCGTCCTTTGGTGTTGGTCGGATACAGACACTCTTTATGTACCCGCTTACGTTTCATGAATTCTTAACTGCCATCCATCCTTCTTTACCACCGTTAATTGATGCAGCAAATGCTGAAAATCCACTGGAACAATCTTTACACCACCTGGCATCTGATTATTTTAAAACTTATCAAATTATCGGCGGCATGCCGGAGGTAGTTAGTGAATATTCAGCAACCGGTGATTATCTCAAATGCCAACAACTTTTAGATAATTTAATCCAATCATTTCAGACGGATTTTGCCAAGTATAAAAGAAGATATTCGGTACAGCTATTAAGAAATGTTTTTCAGTCCGTCGCCGCTCAGGCAGGAAAGAAATTTATTTACGGTCATGTTGCGCCGGAAATGGATTCAAAAACAATCAAATCCGCATTGGAACTCCTTATTCAAGCCGGGTTAGCGTACAAAATACCTCATACCAGTGCTTCGGGCTTGCCACTTGGTGGACAAATAAATCCCAGGAAATTTAAAGTAATCCCCTTAGATCCAGGAATCTACCAGAGATTGCTGGGTTTGAACCTTAAAGAATATTTTTCAACCGATGAAATCCGGTTAGTGAATAAAGGTTCGCTGGCAGAAATAACGGCCGGAATTCAATTATTGCATCATCAAATGCCTTTTATTCAACCACAATTATATTACTGGCACCGTGAGGCAAAAAGTAGTAGCGCGGAAATTGATTATGTTATCCAGCAAGGGGATAAAATTGTTCCCATTGAGGTCAAGGCCGGCACCAAGGGACAAATGCAAAGCATGTTTCTGTTTCTTAAACAAAAAAACTTAAAATATGGTATTCGTCTCTCCATGGAGAATTTTAGTAAACATGGTTCCATTTATTCGGTACCGTTATATGCAATAAAATCGTTGGTAGTGTAAGTAATCAAGAAAACCGCTGGGGATATCAACGGTTTTTTAATTTTAAGGTATTCAAAGTTATTTCAGTGGGCGCTACCGGACTTCCCTCCTGCGTGCCTTCAGCGGGCCGGGTAGTATTTACCTTGAAAAGGTGGGATTTAATTATATTGTAAAACTTTTGAACCTTTTTCCCACCTTTTCAAGGTCTTGCCCCATGCCCCATGGCCGGCGGGTTGACTTGCCCGGTTGAAAGATTATCATTTTTAGGAAGGTCAGGGATAATGTTTTTACTTAATCCATTCAGCTAATTAAATAACGAGGTAACCGAAATTTCCATCAATTTTACAGATTGACTGAAAAGTATTAATAATATTAGCAATGTCTCGTATTATTGTCAAATTGTTGCGAATAAATATTGACAAATACACACGATAGCATTAATATTATTATTACTATGTTAAATGAACGTCAAATAATTAAACCTATGAAGTTAAATGAATTCCTGTCACGACGAGCTGTTTTCAGCGTGAATGAACTGGACAGTTTCTTGTCCGGTATCGGATCCGGTAACACCAATACCCGCAAGTCGCTTTTGACCTATTACCGTAAAAAAGGGCGGATAATACGTGTGCGTCGTGGACTGTATGCAACTATCCCGTTGGGAAGCAACCCAGAATCTTATCCGGTGGATCTTTACCTGGTAGCTGCAAAAACATCAACCGATGCGGTTATCTCGTACCACACGGCCCTCGAATTTTACGGAAAAGCCTATTCTGTTTTCACAACGCTTCTATATGCAACTGCAAGTAGATCATCTCCGTTCAGGTTTCGGTCCCATGAAATAAGGGGAGTTCCTGTACCACCTCCTCTCAAGCGTGAAGGACAAGCGTTGTTCGGAGTTAACTGCCACAACCGCTCCGGAGAAGAATTGCGGGTGACCAACTTTGAAAGAACACTGGTAGACATGCTGGATCGTCCGCACCTGAGTGGGAGTTGGGAAGAAATCTGGCGGTCTTTGGAAGCGGTCGAGTTCTTTGACCTGGATCAAGTCGCTGAATATTCTCACTTGTTAGGGAATGCAACCACTGCAGCAAAGGTTGGCTTTTTCCTGGAGCAACACAAAGAAACCTTAATGGTGAATAATGCACATTTAAAGCCCTTAATCAAGTTGCGTCCCAAGCAACCTCATTATCTTATACGCAGTAAGCGAAAAGGTTGTCAATGGGTTAAAAAATGGAATTTAATGGTTCCTTCCG
>JBHHUS010000103.1:0-2697 GCA_046861615.1 Fidelibacterota bacterium | reverse complement strand
CAGGCTCGAACTGCCGACCTCTGCCGTGTGAAGACAGCGCTCTGACCAACTGAGCTAATCGCCCCTTTTTCTCTTGGAAGGGCATGGGAAAGGCCTGCAAATTTAAGGGCTTAATTGCCGTGATACAATCTCCGGGAAAATGAAAAACGAATTAAAAATCGAACAGTTTGAAGTAGTGAATGATAATTTGCTGGTCCGGTTATCCGACGGATCGGAAGGGTTGATTACGCTAAAAAACCTGCGGGATCGCTGTCCCTGCGCCAGTTGTGAGGGGGAACAGGATGTTTTTGGGAATATTTACAAAGGCAAACCCCGGCTAAAAACAGAAGCCAGTTATCAGTTGGTCAAACTTCAACCGGTAGGTTATTATGGCTTGAGCCCCCGCTGGCGGGATGGCCATGGTAACGGTATTTTCACTGCTGAATTGCTTAAATCATTGCTTAAGTAAACTATTTGTCTGATTCTGTCTTCATTCTGGAAAAAGTGGCCTACAGGGCGGGGGAATGTGACCTGTTGGCGGAGTTCTCTTTTAAGGTGGCCGCAGGAGAATTCCTGGCGGTAATCGGTCCTTCCGGTGCGGGGAAAACTACGCTTCTGCGCTTGTTTAACTGTCTCCAGTCACCTACCCGTGGTGAAATCAGGTACCATGGTGAGCCGATGGCTCAACTGGATTTTTCCCGGTTGCGGCAAAAAGTGGGGATGGTCTTTCAGCGGCCCACCATGCTCCGGGGCAGCGTCCGGGACAACCTGACTATTTTTAAGCGCTGGAATTCCCGCTGGACGGTAACTGACACGGATCTGAACCAGGCATTGGCACAAGTAAACCTGGATGAGGCCGTCCTTGAGCAGGAAGCCGATTCGCTTTCCGGTGGTGAACAACAACGAGTGGCGCTGGCCCGAACGCTGTTGAATGAGCCGGAAGTGCTGCTTTTGGATGAACCGACGGCGGGCATGGATCCCGTACTTTCAAATCAAATCCTTCAGTTAATTAACGAATTACGCCACAATCTGAATCTGACAATTATTATGGTGACACATCATCCGGATTATATTCGTAGTCGGGCGGATAAAGTGCTGTTTTTAAACCGGGGGAAAATGGCTGCTTACGGCGGACCGGAAATGCTATTGAACCCGCCATCGGAGAATTTAAAAGCGTTTTTACAGGAAGCGGCATGAAAGACACGGGTTTTTACCTGATTACCTGGACCGATGTACTGGCTTCCCTGGTATTTATTGTGGTCTGTGTCGTCCTGATTCGCTGGCGGCGGGTGGGACTGGAAAAGACACTGCTGGTGGGCACGTTACGAACCTTTATTCAGTTGAGCGCCATGGGTTTTTTGCTTAATTATATCTTCGAGTTAAATAACTGGCCCTTTATGGTTCTGCTGTTACTGCTGATGATTGTCATCGCCGCCGGGGAAGGGGTTCGTCGGCAGAAGGAAGTTCCCATTCCCGGCTATTTTCTGATCCTGGCCGGTGCGCTGATTATTACCCTGGTTGCAACCCTGGGCTCGATTCTTTCCTTTATTCTGGAGGTGCAACCCTGGTATTACCCCTGGGCCATGATTCCTATCGGCGGGATGATTATCGGTAATGGTCTGAATTCGGCCACGCTGGCGGTGAATCGGTTCACGGGGGAACTGACTCATCGAAAGCGAGAAATTGAAATGTTTCTGTCCCTGGGGGCCAGTCCCCGGGTGGCAACCCAGGAGTCCGTTCGCGCAGCAGTGAAAGCAGCCTTGATTCCCACAATTAATGCCCTGATGATGGTGGGACTTGTACAGTTACCGGGTGTCATGACGGGCCAGATTCTGGCGGGGGCCGATCCCCTGGTGGCAGTACGCTACCAGATTATGATTATGTACATGTGGGTAACGGTATCGGTACTAACGGTCTTGCTGACTCTGGCGTTGGTGGCCCGGCGCTTTTTTACCCGTCAGGCCCAGCTTAAACAGGAAATGTTAAGGCCGGTAAAAGGCTAGGAAAAACAATTATGAAAATCGTCATTATTGGCGGCGGGATTGTCGGACTGGCAACCGGTTACCAATACCTGCAACGCTACCCCGGACACACAGTAATCATTCTGGAAAAGGAATTACAGGTCGCTTTCCACCAGACGGGGCATAACAGTGGTGTCATTCATTCCGGTATTTATTACAAGCCGGGGTCTCTGAAAGCCCGGAATTGTCGTCAGGGCGTGAAACTGCTGCTGGATTTTTGTAACCGGTACGGGATTCCCTTTGAATTGTGCGGAAAGGTAATTGTGGCCACCCGGGAGGAAGAAATACCCACCTTGGAAATGTTGTTTAAACGGGGTCAGGCGAATGGTGTTGAAGGGCTGGAACTGATTGGTCCGGAGCAGCTTAAGGAACTGGAACCGCACGCTACCGGCATCAAGGCGATCCATTGCCCGAATACGGGGATCATTGATTTTGGTGTGGTGGCGGAAAAATTACGGGAGCTGATAGAGACTAATGGGGGTAAAATTGTACTCGGGGCTAAGGTGGTGGGACTCAAGGAGCAGAAATCGGAGTTGATTGTAGAAACTTCGCGAGGTGCTTTTAAGGCCGATAAGGTTATCAACTGTACCGGGTTGTTTTCCGATCGGATTACTGCTCTGGCAGGAGTTCCACGGGAAGTAAGGATTGTCCCCTTCCGGGGGGAATACTATTTACTGAAAGCGGAAAGCAGGAAGCT
>JBHHUS010000102.1:0-2713 GCA_046861615.1 Fidelibacterota bacterium | reverse complement strand
TCAATCCGGCAACCCGCTTTTAGGGCAGCACGTACTAATTTATAGGCCGGATCACTAATTCCCGGTGTCCCGGCATCCGTCACCACCGCCAAAGAATGACCGGAAGATAAGTGATCAATAATTCTTGGAATGCGGGTGAAACGATTATGTTCAAAATAACTGATAAGGGGTGTATTAATTTCATAATGGGAGAGCAATATCCGCGTCCGGCGGGTATCCTCGGCAGCAATTAATGGAACCTCCTTTAAAATCCTTAAAGCCCGATGGGTAATATCCTCCAGATTTCCGATGGGTGTCGAAACAATGTACAGTATCCCCGAATTTTCAATTTGCTTCACAAGCGCTTCAGAGCATCGTCAATTTTTTCCAGGCCATAATCAATTTCATCCTGACCAACATTCAAATGGGGACGAAAACGAATGGACCGAACTCCGCTACCCAACATTAATACACCTTCTTCAGCGATGTAGCCAATTGCTTGGTCGCGCATTTCACCATCAGGCAGATCGAAGGCACAAAACAGGCCCTGACCACGCACATTGGAAACCAAGTTCGGATATTTAGATCCCAACGCCTGTAATTTTTTCATTAAATAAGTACCATTAGACTGTGCTTTTGAAACCAGTCCCTCCCGTTCAATAATTTCCAGATAGATGGTGAAACGAACCATGTCCACCAGGTTTCCGCCCCAGGTGGAATTAATTCGGCTGGATTCTTTAAATACATTATTTTCAATCTCGTCGATCCGCTTTCCCGTAAAAATTCCACAGACCTGCGTTTTTTTACCAAAACAAATAATATCCGGTAACGCCTCCTGACCGAATAGCTGGTGCGCCCACATTTTACCGGTGATACCAACACCGGTTTGGACCTCGTCATAGATCAACAATAATTCATTTTCATCGGCAATCTGTCGAAGAGCTTGAAAAAACTCAACTCTGAAATGATTATCACCGCCTTCACCCTGAATCGGTTCAATAATAATGGCGGCGATATCATCAGGGTTGTTTAAAAGTACGGTTTTAATCTGTTTGAGAGCTTCGATTTCCATTTTTTTCACTGCCGCCAGACGCTCTGGCGTCAGAGGAAAGCTTAATTTTGGATTCACTATCCTTGGCCAGTTAAATTTAGGGAAATATAATGTCTTCCGGCGATCCGGCGAATCAGTAAGCGAAAGCGTGTAGCCCGTTCGTCCGTGAAAACATTGCTGAAAATGAATTATTTGGGTGCCTTTACCCGGTTGACCTTTAGCAAGATTTTTCCGCACTTTCCAGTCAAAGGCGGTTTTAAGTGCATTTTCAACTGCCAATGCACCTCCTTCGATGAAAAAGGAATAGGGTAAATACTCCGGTTGGGCTACGCGACCCATCGTATCCACAAATTCAGCCATTTGGGTGGAATAAATATCCGAATTGGTGGGTTTATTCAACGCCGCAACCAGTAAGCGATCTTTGTTTTCCAAAACATATGGATGGTTATACCCCACTGAGAGGGATGCAAACATAGAAAATAAATCCAGGTACTCACGTCCGTCCCGGGCATCCACCAGCCAGGAACCATGACTTTTTTCCAAATCGATTACTTGATCCATACCATCGGCGAGCATATGGTTTCCAATTTTCGTTCGAACATCACCGGGTTTTATGGACATATCAATGCTTCTTTCTATTTTAAAATGGTTAAAGAATTGAAAATTATTTTGTCAATTCAAATTTAATTCCCTGGGCTAAGGGTAGATCCGAACTCCAGTTAATGGTATTGGTTTGCCGACGCATATATTGTTTCCAGGCATCTGAACCGGATTCTCTGCCACCACCAGTTTCTTTTTCTCCACCAAAAGCACCCCCGATTTCAGCCCCGGAAGTGCCGATATTAATGTTGGCGATCCCACAATCACTCCCCTTAGGGGACAGAAAATATTCGGCGTGTTGTAAGTTAGTTGTGAACATTGACGAAGATAAACCCTGGGGAACAGCATTGTGAATTTCTAGCGCTTCATCCAGCGTCTGGTAGGGAATAATGTAAAGAATGGGCGCAAAAGTTTCCTGCTGTACAATGTCCCAGTGGTTCTGGGCCTTCACGATAGTCGGTTCTACAAAATACCCTTTTCCACCCAAGACGTTACCTCCGTACAGAATTTCACCCCCTGATTCGTTAATTTTATCGATTGCCCGGGAATACAACTCAACGGCAGCCTGATTCACCAGGGGACCCATCAAGGTACCATCAGTCAGGGGATCACCAATTTTTACCTGTTTATAGGCATGAATCAACTGCTGAATAAAGTTAGATGCGATACTTTCCTGGATAATGATTCTTCTCGTGGAAGTGCACCGCTGGCCCGCTGTTCCAACGGCTCCAAATACAACGGCTGGTACTGCCAGGTCTAAATTTGCCGTTTCGTCAATAATAATACCGTTATTACCTCCCAATTCCAAAATAGATTTCCCAAAGCGTTTAGTCACCTGTTCACCCACATGTCTTCCCATTGTTGAGGAACCGGTAAATGAAACCAGAGGAATATGTTTATCATTAATCAATCGTTCACCGATTGTAGAACCTTTACCAATAATCAGGTTGAAAATTCCGGAATACCCGTTGCGTTCCATGACTTCGTTGCAAATATGTTGCACCGCGATGCCGCATAGTGGTACCGTAGAAGATGGTTTCCAGATAACTGTATCCCCGGCAATGGCTGCAATAAAAGCATTCC
>JBHHUS010000050.1:0-11857 GCA_046861615.1 Fidelibacterota bacterium | reverse complement strand
CCCATGTATGGTGTGGATGAAGATGCCCTTATGGGTGCCGTTTTTGCCTATTCCGGTGGCTATGGTTCTGCTAATCAGGGTATTGGTTCGCTGGTTCCCAATGATTATGAGGTGCGCTTTACCAGCACCGGTGGTAAAGCGATCAACTACTGGGGTGATGAATCAGTGATTGATGTCCCCTTCGAATGGTGGAATGTGGGTGATCCCACCGATGCCACCGATGACTTTCAATTGGTTCCCTACCTGTTGGATGAAGACGACAATGGTGAATGGAATCTGCAATACGGAAGCGAAGATGCGGACCACGGTACTTCCGGTGGGTTGAATGACCCCTGGACGGATCGGGTATACGTCCTGACACCGGTGGATGATACTCCGGGAACCGATGGTTATGATAATTTCATGACCGGGGCTGCTGCTGGTGATGCTTTACCGGCCTGGTATGCAACGCCTGCGAATGATGGCAGTGCTACGGATGCTTGGCAGACATTCGGCCGGACGGTGTTCATGGAGTGGAATGGCGGCGATGTTACCGCAGCCACTTCTCCGGCGGATTACACGGCTGAAGAACCAGAGACCGGAACAATCTTCTACATTGCCACTACGAAGCCCAACACAACGGCTGATAAGTTTACCTTTGATAAGGAACTTAACGCAGGAACGAGTAAGTCTTACAATGTGGCGGATGTTAATGTATGGCCGAATCCGTACTTTGGGTATAACCCGGAGGAACGGGATCCGGTTGACCAGCAGATGCATTTTACGCATCTACCGGAGACAGGTAAATACAACATCCGGATCTTTGATCTTGCTGGTAATCACATCAAAACGATTACCGGTGAGGATGCCGAGTCTCAATTCGCCGTTTGGGATTTGAGAAATGATTTTGGTATTCCCGTGGCCAGCGGTATGTATATCGCCCATGTGGAATACGGAAGTAAAAGCAAGGTTCTTAAATTGGCAGTTGTTCAACCCGAACAGCGCCTGGACCGCTATTAATAGAAAGCAGAAAGGAAGTAGAGATCATGAATAAGAATATTTTAAAGATCTTCTTCGGCGGTGTCTTTCTATTCGGCACCTTGTTCGCAGGAACCATCAAGTCCCAGGGACAGGCAGGAGCTACACAACTGCTGATTCCCGTGGGTGCATCGACAATTGCGACTAGTGAAGCGAATGGTGCAACGGTTTCCGGCGTTGAAGCCCTATTCCTTAATCCGGCCGGTGCGGCTGGCTTAAATGGTGGCTTCGAGGGGACTGCCTCAACAATGAATTACATCGCGGATATTGACATCACTTATGCCGGCTTTGTTACCAATCTGGGTACGAAGGGGACCTTCGGGCTCTCAGTTAAAACCCTGAACTTTGGTGATATTCCGGTGACAACGGCCGATGCGACGGAAGGAACCGGTGAAATGTTTTCGCCGGACTTCCAGACGCTGACAGCCACCTACGCAAGATCATTTGCTGACCGGGTACGGTTTGGTACTTCGTTCAAGTTCGTATCAGAACAGATTATAAATACCAAAGCCACCGGCCTGGCGATTGACATGGGCGTTCAATACCAGTTTGCCAACCTGCCGCTGGCAATCGGTGTCAGCCTGAAGAATCTGGGGAACCGGATGGAATATCGGGGACCTGATTTGGAGCAGACATTGACACCCGAAGGTTCTCAATCCGGTACCATTGTAGAACGGTTCCGGGTGAAGGCGGAAGCATTTGATTTACCCGCTGATTTAAATATCGGTGTGAGTTATGCGCCCATGCCCGGGTTAAATCTGATGTGGGCCTTTACTAACAATGCCTTTGCGGTGAATACCCAGAGTTTTGCGGCCAAATACTCTATTGGTCCGGCCTGGGTTGCCGGTGGAACCTCCATGCATATGGTTGGAGATACCAGACCAGCTGACATTCCCACGACCGTATGGGATGAAGCGAACACTGAAGCCGGTGATAATCTGTTTGGTACAACCTTCGGCGCTGGCGTAGAAGTACCGGTAGGCGGAATGAAATTAGGACTTTCCTATTCCATGCGTTCAGTAACCCGTTACTTTGATAACAATAAAGTGATGCAAATAACGGTTCAATTCTAAGTTTTCCTTAGAGAGAAAGAAAAAGGGGTCGCCTCTCTCTGGCGACCCCTTTTTTATTACAAGCAAACGGTATTTATTTATGGATTATTGAAACAGTACTGTTAAAGCCCGGTATAGCTCCGGATAGGGTAAGCCCTGACCAAAAAAATATTCGCCGCCCTGATCCTGAAGAATTAATTCCCAATGTAAATGGGATCCCTCCCGGGTACCCCGCGTACTGGCACTGGTTCCTGAATTACCGGTTTTACCGAACACCTCCCCTGCCTTTATGTGATAGCCGGGTTTTATTCGGGGATCGATGTAAGCAAGATGAGCATAAATAGTAATAGCCCGGTAGCCGGGGAAGAGCTTCAGGCCGTGATCGATTAACACTGCCCGCCCCACTAAAATGGAATTAAAAATGTCTGATGGTGTATGTTGGATTTGCGCTGCTTCCGAGAGTAATGACTCCCTGAATTCAGGTGCAATTTCTTCGTAATATTGGTCTGATCGGATAATAACACCGTCTGCCACTGCTTGGACTGGTGTTCCCCAGGAAACAAAGAAATCGATCCCGCGATGGATTCCGGAGCGGTATTCCCGGGGAGCGTTAGGCAAACGGGAAGCTTTTTTAGGTACGGAAATTCCTACGCAGGGGAATAATAAAGTCACCTTAGAAAGGCTGGTGAAATCCGGGATTCTGGGATTGTTCTGGAATAAGGGTAAAATAGGATTGTCAGGATTGTAGCTGGTAAGGATGGGTTCCAGTCGCTGACGAAGGGAGAGGGTATCCAGGCTAAAGTTCAGGATAACGGCATTATTACGCTGGTCAATCCCTTTCAATACGCGGGAGCGTTCCATCGGTGAGAGCGAATTGGTTACTACCGGAGCCAGGAGTGCCAAGGCGGTGTCCTCCAGGTGTGGTTCCATTAGAGCAAGAATTGTTTCCCCCGGAAGTGGCGTTGTGGCGATAGACAGCAACGAATCGACGTTCTGGAATGGAGAACTATAAATCAATTGAATTGAGACCTGGTTAGGAGCTCCCACCAGACGGGTGGTATTCTTAATTCCATTGCCGTGGATAATCTTTACAGTGCTGCAGCCGTTGAACAGGAACAGCACCAGAATCAGAAGATAGCTTCTTTGGGTCAAGCGCTTAATCCAAGGCTGTTAAAATATCCAGTCCCTGGATAAAAAGATTATCGGGTACGCCCACCAGCGTTTGAGTGCATAGAGGTGTGAAAATGGAATCCTCCGGTCGGTTGACAGAGCTGTATTCAGGTGGGAATAGCAATTGAACGGTGGGAACGGAAATAAGGCTCAGCGCTTCCTGAATGGAATATTCATAGTGAGCCCAGGCCATGGGAGCAAACAGTAAACCATTCGCCCAGTTACGGTTACGCTGTAAAATATTCAACGCCTGGAATACTTTATGGGTCTGGAATATTTTTAATTCGCAGTTTGTTTTTCTGCTTTTTCGCCGTAATTGCCGATGAACCTTATCCAGGGTCAATCGGCCGCCGGTCCGGGAAGACATGATGCCTAACAGGTTTAAATTGGGTCCTTCCAGTACGAGAATCTTCATAGTCGATAAATAAGTATTAATTTCCTTTCTACTGGTATTAATTTAATTCTGTCATATGAGTTGAGCCTAACCGAAATATTCCTGGGTAGTAATTTGTTAAAATACAAAAGCGGGGTTAAAAAATTAACGGCGATTATTTTTCTACTGGTGACAGCGTTACAAGGCCAGCAGAAAATACTTTCCGGTGTGGTGGTAGATGATCGGAATAATCACCCGATTGAAGGAGCTAATATTTTGGTGGTGGGGACGGAAACCGGGACCGTCAGTGATGAGAGCGGTAATTTTCAGCTTCTGGTTGGAACATACTTTCCGGTGACCCTTAAAATAACCCACATTGCCTATAAATCAGTGGAGCGAACTTTTACTGACGGTGGGAAATATTCTATTCGGTTGATTCCGGCGGTTTTAAAAGGGGCCGAAGTAACGATTACCGGAGAGCGCAGCGCTGCTGAAAATGACGTTTCCAGTAAAGTGGAAATTGTTTCTCTCCGACAGGTGGAAGAGCGGGGAATCCGGGACATTAGTGAAGTATTGCGGGAGATGGAAGGAGTCTATATTTCCACTTCAACCACCGGCCGACAGACAGCCAGTATCCGGGGTAGCAACGCCAATGAAGTTTCTGTTTACTTGGATGGTGTCAGAATGAACCGGGCCATGGATGGGGAAGCCAATTTAACGTTCATTGATTTGTCTGACCTCTCCAGAGTAGAGATTGTACGCGGCGGTGCTACGACGCTGTTTGGTTCAGGGAATTTTGGCGGAGTAATCTTATTGCATTCCGGTAAGCTGGACCGGAATTATGTTATTTTTTCCCGTGCTTTTGGTCTTTCAGATCCCAGCGACCAGGACCTTTCAGGGGCTATTTCTGTGAAGGGAGGCCCGATTGCCTTTGGAGGCCGGTTTTCCGGAAAGTCCCGATTGTACGACGGCCGTACACTCTACACCTCCCTGTTTGAAAATTACTCCACAACCTATGATGACGGTAATTTTTCTGCTACCCCGCGTTTAATTCGCCAGGAGAATACAATTCAATTTCATTCCGGCGGTATCCGTTCGGCGGATAAGATGGAAATAAAACAATTCAGCTTAACCGGAAAAATACTGGGGACCAAAGATTGGAACTTGCACTGGGGTCATCGGAACTGGGAATGGGATGACAATTTTTTCTCTAATGTTGACCGTTCGCTTCGGGATAGTACAATGACCCTGCGGTTGTCTAAAACATCGTCCTGGAGGAATTTTTACGCTACTATCCAGTATGAGGAAGAACGGCAGTATTTCTCCGGAGATCAGAAAATTAAAGACAATTATTCCACTAAAAACTGGACTGACACTGCTGATCTGGGACAAGAAGATCGTGGTTGGGCCGGCACCATCCGCTATAAGCAGATTAATCCAGTACAGGATATTGATATGATTCGTTTAGAATTAGGGTTGCGCCGCAGCAGGTCTGATTATCGCCATGATCAGGAGATCAATATCTATGATAGTACAACTTTTGTAAGGCGTATCCAGTACCAGTTTGATGATCAACTGCCTTTAAATACATTTAGGTTAGGTTTGTTTGCTGAAGGTCGGTTGGCAAGCGGGAATCGCTTTTCCCTGTTTTTTAATCAGGGCACCAATCACCGGGCGCCCACTCTGAACGATCGTTTCTTATGGGGAGTAGGCTTGGAGAAGACTCAGGAATATTACCAGGAAATACAGCGCTCCCGGCCTGTTGGGCCGGTAGCGGCGGCTAATCGGGATCGGGAATTACAAGGCCTGAAACAGATTCTGGCTTTGATGCGAGGGGGCTTGAAACGGGAATATGTAACAACCACTGAATTGAATTTTGCTATTGTTTTGGATCAATTGAATACAGAACCATTTTCTAGTTGGGAAATTAACGTGGACTTTTTTCGCAATACCTATTTGGATAAAATAGCCTATCGCATTATCCCAAACAGCCTGGTAGCCCCTTTTAATACATCTACAGCCTGGGTGAACGGAATGGAGTTAAGCGGAAAGACATTTGCCTGGGATAATCGTTTTCAATTGGCAATGAACATGACCTGGATATTTCCAAGTGATGCCTTAGTGTTCCCGGATAAACCTTCCCGGAGAGGAAATATCATCATGGATTATGATCGGGGAATTTTCCACCTGAATCTGAGCCATATTTATGAAGGGCCTCAGCAATATGTGCGGGGAGGTTTAATCCTGAACCAGGATAAAAGTTTCAGTAATACCAATGTAACCCTGACGCTGAGCAAACGAATCTGGATTTTGGATTTAAGTTTAAGCTATGCTGTCCGTAATCTGTTTTCCCAAACATCGGTCGTTGTCAACGCCGGGAATGTTTCTCCCGATGGCTCTTTCAACTATTATGATGCCCACCGTCAATTACTGTCCTTCAGAATTACCTTGGCGGAAAAGAAAGCTCCCCAACGATGAAGCAACTGCTGGGATTAATCTCTGTTTGCTGCTTACTGATTGCCTGTGAAAATACCTTCAATACGGACGGCGATGATAAAACCAACCTGTTTACTTTAACGGTCGCACATTCCATTACCAAAATCACTGATACAGCGGTGGTACAGCTTACCTGGGATGAAGTTTCAGTGGATGATTTTAAGGAGTTTACGATTGAGCGGCGTCAGAGCGGCCAGTCTTGGACTAAAGTTGGATCAGTTACCAACCGGGTAGTATATGCCTATTCGGATGTCATTTTTGATGACGAAGATCTGGAATATAGAGTAGGGATCATGGATAAGGATGGAAATGTCCGCTGGGCAGAGGGTGCCACTGAAATTCCCAGAACCACAATATTACTGGTACCTGAAGAACAGCCTTCGCCGGCACTTGCTTTTAACACGCCACTAATTGATGCTGGTGATTCTATTTTAGTGGATTCGGGTAAGTATTCCGGTGATTTAGTATTGACGGGAAAAAAGGTGTATTTAATTTCGATTAAGGGCTTCGAGAAAACAATTATTAACGGTCGTGTTACTCTGAATACAGGGCTGTTTGAGGGTTTTACCGTGGCAGGTAATGCAGCAATGAATGCCGGCGGTGGAGTCGCAGTTATGGGCGATGGAGTTGTACGGGGATGTTATATTACCGAAAATTTTAGTTCCCGGGATGGTGGTGGTGTGTTAATTAAAGACCAGGGGGTATTATTGAACTCGATTTTATTTAATAATTTTTCAGCCTATGGATCGCATAATTTAGTGATGGTAAGCAGTAGCGGCAGAGCGGTGAACAATACCATTGTTTATACTGATTCCCAGGCGGTCATGGATACAGAGATTATCAATACTAATATTTCGATGAAAAGTATTCAGGCTGGGTTTGTATTCCTGAATAATATTGTATTTGGCACCGACACCAGTCTGATAGCGGACACGGTTTCCCGGTCCATAGCGCCGGTAGTGGATTATTCCCGTATGGATACTTCGACTGTAACCGGTGAACATATTATTTTAGCTGATCCACAATTTGTTAGCCTGGAACCCGATTCGATTAATTTCCGGTTGGCTCCGGGATCACCCTGCATTAACGCCGGACATCCGGATCCGCAGTACAATAATCGTGATGGTAGTCGAAATACCCTGGGAGCCTATGGAGGGCCGGGAGGGTTGTAAATGAGAAACCAGCTGATTTGGTTAATTATTTGGCCACTGGTTATATCCTGTGATAACCCTTTTAATGTTACTCCGACAGATGAAGATCAACTGTTTCAACTGCATCTGAGCCACTCTATCAAGAGAATTGTGACCACCGGGAAAGTGACGCTTAAATGGAGTGAGATTATAGTGGAGGGCTTTTCTAAATATATTATTGAACGTCGCAAGCTTGGCGCAGTTGATTGGAATACCATTAAGGAAGAGAAATTACGGATTACCACAAAATATGTGGATACGATTACGGATGATGAAGATTTAGAGTACCGGGTGGGTATTTCTGACTCGCTGGGTAATATACGCTGGGCTGAAGAGATGATTTCAATTCCCCGCACCAGGCAACTATATGTTCCGGCGGAAAGGAGTAAGATACGGGATGCATTATATGATCCCCTAATTGATGTCGGTGATACGATCTGGGTTGCACCCGGGGTATACTACGGAAACATTATTATGCTGGAGAGGAATGTAGTTTTGATATCCGTTGCCGGAGCGGAAAAAACGGTTTTGCTTGCAGATTCCCTGAATCCCCGTTCCGTGATTATGATGAACATGGGCGTTGTGGATGGTTTTACGATTTCAGAAGGTGATAATAGACTGGCCGGGGGCGGAATCGTCCTCAAGGGTACCGGGACTGTCCGGCGCTGCCGGATTGTAGGGAATATTTCTAGTTCCAATGGTGGGGGTGTATCCATGACGGATAACAGTGTTCTGCTTAACTGTGTGATATACGATAATTTTGCGCTGAATGGGGATAATCTATTTATTTATAATGCCCACGGTAAAGTTATCAACAATACCATTACTTATGTAAATAAAGATGGTTCATCCTCTAATCTGTATTTTATGAAGGATAATCCTGATTTGGTTATGTTGAATAACATTTTCTATCGACCGGATAGTAATTCCAATCTCCGGTTGGGAGATCCCACGGCCATGAACGGTGTTTATCTGGATTATTCATTAGTAAGTCCGTCCTTAAAAGGTACCAATCAAAATGGAATTGATAATCAGATACCCATGTTTGCCGGTTATATTGATACATCGGAAACCTTTGATTTTCATCTTCAGCTCACCTCACCCGGGATCAATGCCGGCAGCCCGGATACGGAATATAACAATGTTGATGGCAGCCGCAATACCATGGGGGCTTACGGCGGACCTTACGGCGATTAACTTTTATTTCAAGGGGATCAGGTGTCCCAGAATATAGCCGATGACGATTCCCACCAGCACGGCGATTGTCAGGGTCCGGGAGTTGATGACTTCCTTGGAATAACCCTTTTTTATGGCCACCACCGAGACGAAATAACCCAGGGCGTTTAAAATCCAGAAAAAGGGGATGGTGAGAACTTTGATAATGAAGGGCCCCACCAGCGGAACGGCGGCGATAATTGCGCCCAGGCCGGCGAAAACATGGGTAAAGAGCCCCAGGATCAGGGTCATGAAAACTACCACTTTTTCATCAATTCCCAGTTTTAAGGCAATCATGATGACCACCAGAATGAGGATCCAGATTACAATCTGGCGGCGGTGTTGTTTCAGCGTGGAAAGTAAATTATTCATGATTCATCAATACTTGGAAAGGTAATCCATGGACTTTCATAACGGCTTTAATTATACGATGTTTCCCGCTTTCTTCCACCCAGATTTGTTTCACTGCTTCCGCTTGTCCGACATACTTCATGAAGGTGTCAGTAACGTCATAAAACGGTGAATCCTGACCTGTAGGAAACAAGTCCACTCGATAATGCTGGCTCAGTAAACTATCGCTGTTCACTGGAATAGTGGTGGAATCGGCCCAGAGTAAGCGCGCCCGGTAGGTCTGGCCTTCATTGTTCAGGTCAAACCAGCGAGTGTCCAGTTCTTCTGGTCCCTGACGAGTCAGGGCAACTAAGAGGGTGAAGATTGTCTGATGTGGTCCCGATTGGGAGCGTGACTGACCCTCGTAATTAATTGTACTATCAGAACAGGTAATTTTGACTTTTTGTTTGAAGCTGCCCTGGTGGATATTTTTTTCGAAGGATCTACAGGTTAAAGCTGTGGAATCATATACGGTGATGTAAGAATTGCGCGCGGGGAAAAAGTAATTCAACCAACCGGTTACTTCGTAAGACATCCGGATTGTATCCCGGGCAGTTAGGTCCAGATTCGCCCGGGCGATGGGGAAACCATAAACGGAGACGGTATAGGACTGACCCTGAAGCAGGATTCCCCCAATCAATAGTATGAACCAGCAGAATCGAAACTGTGACCCGGTCATGGGTAAATCATCAGAATTGATTAAATATTCAGCAATAGTCCGGCGATCAGAAAATAGATGGTAATCCCAAAGATATCGGTGCTGGTGGTAACAAAGGGACCGGTGGCAATCGCCGGATCCAGATTCATTTTCCGCAGGAATATGGGCATTACTGTTCCCATCATAGTGGCAATGAGCATGGTTATACAGATACTCAATCCAACGGAGAGGCCTAACAGGGGTGGCGCATCCAGAAAACGGTAGTAAGCAAAGAGACCAAGAAGCAGGCCGTAGGTAGCGCCGAGAGCCAACCCGACCCTCAGTTCCTTGAATATGACCTTGAAATAGTTACCAAAATCGATCCGGCCTGTGGCCAGTCCCCGGACGACAATGGCTGAGGACTGGGTGCCGATGTTTCCCCCCATGCCTGCAATAATGGGCATGAAAGCTGCCAGGGCAATTACTTCATTCAGAAGCCCATTGAAATGACTGACAATCAGAGAGGCGGTAATTCCACCAATCCAGGTAGCGAAGAGCCAGGGAAAACGTAATTTTGATTCCTCCGTCGTGGGTTTCAGTAAAATCTCTCGGTCTTTACCGGCACCAGCCATCTGGAGGAAGTCCTCTGTGGCCTCCTCCCGGATGACATCCACCACATCATCCACCGTTACTATTCCCAGTAAATGTTGTTCAGCATCTACTACCGGGACAGCCAGGTAGTTATAACGGGAAACAATCCGGGCCACTTCCTCCTGATCCGTCTCCGGCCGGACGAAGTTGACTTTTTTGGTCATGATACTTTTCAGTTTCGTATCCGGTGGCGTTGTTACTAAATCCCGCAGGGATACCACTCCTGAAAGGCGGTTGTCATCATCGATGGCGTAGAGGTAGAACACCATTTCGGCCTCCTCCTGATCCTGAAGAGCCCGGATGGCTTCCTGGGCCAGGGTATCCTCGTGGAGTGAAAAAACATCGGTATACATGAGACTTCCGGCACTGTCTTCCGGATAACCCATGATTTCTTCCAGTTCTTCCTGTTCGTCCGCTTTCAGGAATTCCACTACTGCGGTGGCATAATCTTCGTCCACCAGTCCCAGGATGTAAGCCCGTTCGTTAGTACTGGCCTCCTGGAGCAGTTCCGCCGTGTGTTCCGGCTTTTCGCTTTCAATTAACCGGGTTACTACCGCTTCATCCAGCTCATTGAGGAATTCCACTGTTTTTTCAGTAGGCCCCATTAGTTTGAAGGTGATATCCTGTTCCACTTCATTAAAGTAGCGGAAAATGAGCGCCAGGTCTGCCGGGTGGGTCTTTTCAATCAATTTAATTATGTTAGTTCGGGCATGGCGCCTGATCAGCCGGCGGAATGTATCGCGTAAGATGGTAATTTCGTGTTCGAATATTTCTTTTTTCATGGGTTCACAACTCCTTTCGGCTGTAATTGTTTGTATCCGACATAGAAGAGGCCTCCTCCTGCCAGGAGTAAGAGCGGTGTTATGTGTCCGTGCCATAGCAGAATTGTTTCCAGATTAACCCCGGTCTGTCCTAGTAACAAGGAGGTGCCATTGATAAGGATATGAAAGACAATGCTGGCTAGAATAGAACCGGTCCGCCAGGTGAGATACCCCAGAAGGATACCCAGGATATAGATCTGGACCACCCAGTAGGGATTGAAATGAATCACGGCAAAGAACAGGCTGGTGAACAGGATCGCCTTGGTCACGTCCTGCCAGGCGGATTCCAGAAAGGTTTGCAGGAATCCTCGGAATAAAATTTCTTCTCCCACCGGCGCAAGAATAACAATTGTTACGATCAGCAGGAAAAAGAAGAAGTGGTTTTGAGGGTTGAGCATTTCTTCCCAACCGAGAAAGGATTCATCGGGTACAGTTACCAGATAACTGGTGAGAATGTTAATTTCCTCGATCAGGATGATGCTTCCCAGGGAGAGGATAATTGTAGCAGCTAAGTTTCTGATGGTCAGAGGCCGCAGGCGCAGATAGGTGGTAAATGGTAATCGTTTCAGGTTGAGGAATACCAGGCAGGGAACAATGAGAAAGGCCTGGCCGAAGAACATGGCCAGATAGGTGGCAAGGGTAGGAGTGGATTCAGCGGCGGTGGCGGAATCCGGAGCGCTGAACAGGGCACTGACAATCAGCGCTGAAAGAACTGAAAACAACACAATGCCGAAGGCTGATCGTACTGTTAGGGTCCGGTTCATAAGGCTCTGGTTCCTGGGGCTTCATAATCACAGAATTTACGGTGTTCCCGTCGAAAGTAAAAGGTAAGAGACCGGAGCGAG
>JBHHUS010000013.1:0-36610 GCA_046861615.1 Fidelibacterota bacterium | reverse complement strand
TCGGGATTGCCTTCAAATTCCGGCGGCACCGCATGGGCCCCCAGGAAGGTCGGAATAATATCGATAGGATGGGATTGATTGACTGTTTTTAATACCCGTAACGATTTCAATTCCGCTTTCAGGTTCAGGCCATACCCGGATTTGGCCTCCACCGTAGTGGTACCTAACCGGAGAAATCGATCCATCCGTTTTTTCACTCTTTCCGTCAGCTCTTTCTCCGAAGCGTTCCGGACGCCTTCGATACTGGAACAGATACCGCCTCCCTGATGGGCAATTTCTTCGTATGATATGCCAGCCAGTCGCTGAAGGTACTCTTCTTCCCGGCCGTTTAAAAATACGGGATGGGTGTGAGGATCAACAAAGCCGGGAGTCACCAGTCGACCGGTACAATCGATTGTTTCCTCTTCGCTGTTCAAGTTTCTCCCCATGGCCGTGATCATTCCGTCTGCCAGGGTTAAATCAACATTTGACCGGATAACGACGGCCTGACCAGAGGAATCATAGGTTGCCAGTTGACCGATATTTTTCAGCAGCATGATTGATTCAGGTTCTTTCAGGGCTCAGGTATGACGACAATGGTTTCATTTCATCGGGATGTCCACCTGCCATCTTTCACTGTTAACGATGGCCTGTTCATAACCCGCATCGGCGTGGCGCATGATTCCCAGTCCCGGATCGTTGGTAAGGACCCGCTCAATCCGGGTCTTCATGGCCTCCGTTCCATCAACGCAGAGTACCTGTCCCGCATGGATCGCCAGGCCCATCCCCACACCGCCGCCATGATGAATGGAGACCCAGGTAGCGCCGCCGGCAGTGTTCGTGAGGGCATTCAGCAGAGGCCAGTCCGCCACCGCATCGGAGCCATCCTTCATGCTCTCTGTCTCCCGGTAGGGGGAGGCTACCGAGCCCGTATCCAGATGATCCCGGCCAATGACAATTGGTGCCGATAGTTCTCCCCTGGCCACCATTTCATTCAACGCCAGACCGAATTTGGCTCGCTGGGTATAATCCAGCCAGCAGATCCGGGCGGGCAGACCCTGGAACTGGACCTGCTTCCGGGCTAATTTAATCCACCGGATGAGGGTTTCATCTTCGGGAAACAATTCAATCACTTTTTCGTCGGTCTTGTAAATATCCTCCGGATCCCCGGAGAGGGCTACCCAGCGGAAAGGACCTTTTCCGTCGCAGAACAACGGCCGGATGTAGGCCGGAACAAAACCGGGATAATCAAACGCTGCCTCCACCCCCGCCTTTTTGGCCTGTCCCCGCAGATTATTCCCGTAATCAAAAGCAATCGCGCCCATTTCCTTTAACCGTAAAATCCCCCGAACGTGTTCCGCCATGGTTCGGAAACTCTCCTGAATATATTTTTCAGGATTCCTTTTCCTCAGCTCCAGAGCTTCGCTAAAGGACATACCGTTGGGAATATAACCGTCCAGTTCATCGTGGGCTGAGGTCTGGTCGGTAACCATATCCGGGACCATCCCCATTTCCGCCAGTTGATGCACCACATCCGCCGCATTTCCCAACAGACCGATAGATTTCGGTTCCTGCTTGTTCACCGCATCCCGGACCAGGGTCAGGGCATCTTTAAGGGATTCAGTGGCAACATCCAGATAGCTGGTTTCCAATCGCTTCTGGATTCGGGACGGGTCAATCTCCACTACCAGTACAACCCCATTATTCATGGTAACAGAAAGGGGTTGGGCGCCGCCCATACCGCCTAATCCCGCCGTTAGTACAAACTTTCCTGAAAGGTCACTGTTGAAATGCATTTTCGCCGCCGCGGCGAAGGTTTCGTAGGTCCCCTGCAAAATCCCCTGAGTGCCGATATAGATCCAGGAGCCGGCAGTCATTTGACCGTACATCATGAGGCCTTTCCGGTCCAGTTCATTAAAATGCTCCCAGTTGGCCCAGTTGGGCACCAGGTTGGAATTAGCGATCAAAACCCGCGGAGACCAGACATGGGTCTTAACTACACCCACCGGTTTTCCCGATTGTACCAGCAGCGTCTCATCCGCTTCCAGCCGTTTCAATGTTTTCAAAATGGCTTCAAAACATTCCCAATTGCGGGCGGCTTTTCCTTTCCCGCCATAGACAATCAATTCTTCCGGTTTTTCCGCCACTGCCGGGTCCAGATTATTCTGGATCATCCGGTAGGGCGCTTCAATCTGCCAGTTTTTACAACTTAATTCGGTCCCGGTAGGTGCCTTCACAGAATGCTTTTTCATGACGTTTCCCCTAATTCATTGATTAAAATTAACCGGACTGTGGGGGATTCCCAAGGAGTCTTGGAATCCTTGAGAATCGGAACGTTTCAGTTCCTAAGGTTCCATTCCTTCAGAAAGTCTTCCAGTTGCAAATAAGCCCGGATCCCGGCGGCAGCGGCCATGCGGATCGGTTCCGGGGGCCAGGGGATCACCAACTGGTTGAAAAAGGGACACTCCTGTTCCGGTTCCCGCTCCAGGATCAGGTCCCGGATCACCTTGGCATTTTGATGACTCATGGATACACCGTGCCCAATACAACCCACACTGTAAACCGCCCGCTCATCGCCCAGATAACCCAAAGCCGGAATCAAATTCAATGTAACGGAAAAGGGCCCACCCCACCGGTGGGTAATGTTCACCTCCTTAAGACTGGGGAATAAAAAACGAATATGCTCTTCCAAATGATCCCAGACATTCGGATTGAAATCACCATCCAGCCGGTTCGCCCAGGTTAATCCTACGGGTCCACCCCCCATAACCAGGCGATTATCAGGCGTTAAACGGTAATAGTGGATCAGGTTCCGGGCATCCTCCAGTCCCTCCCTTCCGCCCCAGCCGATGGGAGCTAATTGCTCTGCCGCCAGCGGTTCTGTAGCTACCATGTAGGTGAAAGCAGGAATCTGTTTCCGTTTTAACCCGGGAAAGATGTGGGAATAGGCATTAGTGGCAAATACCACCTTCTCAGCCCGGATCAACCCTTCCGGAGTCTTTAAAGTGAATCCGGGATGGGATTGAATTTCTGTGACCGGTGTGTGTTCATAAATTTCCACCTCTAGATCCAGGACCAGGCGCTTTTCTTCCCGCACCAGTTCTGCCGGATTCACTAACAACAGGCGTGGCTCCCACATGGCCCCTAAGTAACGGTCGGAATTAACCAGCTGTTTAACAGCAGATTCATCGATCCATTCAATATCGTCGAATCCCAGGGAGTTCATCAGGTCCACATCGTGCTGAATCCGTTTGACATAGCCGGGAGTTGTCGCCACCCGTAAAAACCCGGGACGGATCCGGTCACAGTCTAAATTGTATTGCTGGATGAGTTCATCCAGCCCATCCACCGCCGCCATCATGTAATGATGTGCTCGTTTTAGGAACTCTTTACCTTTCAACATGGCCGTTACTCCGAATCCCAGGCCGACGACCGTCATGGCAAAGGAACCATTCCGCCCGCTGGCTCCGTAACCTACCGTTTGTGCTTCCAGAACGACAACCCGCAGACCGGGATCGGCCCGTTTCAATTCATGGGCTGTGGCCATACCGGTAAACCCGCCGCCGATGATGGCAACATCTGCCTGGCGGGTACCCTTCAACGACGGGGCAGGTGTATAATCGCCGTAGCGGTCCAGCCAGAGTGAAAGGGGTGAATCGGGGAGTGGCTTCATTGGAAGGACGCTCTCAGTGAATCATCGCTAAGGGATGGATGGAAAAAACAAACATCAGAATTTGACCAATATTCAATCACCGGAAAATAGCCCTGCCGGCGAAAATTCACCAAATGTTTCAACTGGCGGTCAAGAGCCGAGGCGGGGAAGATCTAAATAGGAAGGAAACCGGGGAGATTGTTCAAGGACTTAGAACTGGTTTCAACGTTCGGATATACCGAGGATCTTTTTTCAGTGTGTTGTAGGAAAAAATCGATATGCCCCTGAAGCGCGTGACCATGGTGTATTTGAGTTTATCAGCGGCATCTTTAGAGCCCTGATTATAGGCCGCGATCCCCATAATAATTTTCCGACGGTACTTGTAAGGCAAATTATCATAGATTACGTCAATATTGGAAGCAAACTCCCTCAGGGCCGGGGTATAGTTCATAACAATCGCCCGGTCCAGATATCCCGCCGCCAGCCAGACATCCCACTCCTGAAAATACCGTTCCCGGGCCTGGTAGAGATTCGGTTTAACCGCCGCCGACAGGATACATTCCGGTCTGATTTCCTGCAAAAGATTTTTCGTATCCCTTACCAGGTCAGTCACCGCTTTCCGGCGATAGTCACTCCACCGACCAATGGTGGAAATATAGGTGTTTTCCTTACCATCCGACCCCTCCAAAAAGGAAAGCGAATTGGCGCCCTGGTTTTTCTTGTAATAGGCAATGGCAGCCGGATTTTTCCCATATTCGGAATCATGGTAGCGGATATAATCCAAATGCAGACCGTCCATCGGGTATTTTGCTACCAATTCCCGGAAAATCGTAATCAGATAGGGATTGACATCCGGGTGGTGGGGCGCCAGATACAAGCCCTCATTCCCGTTTTTCCCGCCGTTCAGTTTCCTCAATTCCGACTGCAGATTCAGCGGGTCTGCGTTTAATTGATCAATCCAATCAGGATGCGCATAAACCAGGTGCTCTTTCTGGACCGGCTTCATCCGGGAAGACCAGAGTAAATAAACGTTAACCCAGGCATGTACATTGATACCGCGTTCATGGGCCCGGGGGATTAAATACCCTAAAGGATCAAAGGATTGGTCTTTAATCAGGTTACTTTTCGGGACCAGATCAGAATTGTAAAAGGCGTCTCCCCTTCCCCGGACCTGAACCAGTAAATGGTTGAAACGGTTTACCGTGGCAAAATCCAGTAATTGATCGATGGACTCCGTTGAAATCATGGTGTTCCGGACAACCCACAGATAGCGCTGCTCAAAGCCTTTATTTTTAGGTGTTAAAACACCGGAGTTGCTATAGGAAAAAAGAAGGGCAACGCTAATCGTTGCCCTCGCAATCTGTTTCAGCGGAAGTCGCAAAATAGTAAAGGCGCTTATTCGGTCTCTTCCGGAACTGCTTTAGCTTTACGGCGCTTCTTTTTAGTCTTACTGTCCTCCGTCGTCGATTCAGTCTTTTTACTGGCAACTTCAAAATCAACGAATTCAATCAGTGAAACCGAGGCCCGATCATTATCGCGAAATCCCAGTTTGATAATCCGGGTGTAACCTCCCGGACGATCGGTAAACCGGGGAGCAATTTCATGAACCAACGCGTTCACCGTTTCTTTATCAGGGATCTTTTTCAAAATTTGCCGGATTGAATGCAGATCACCCTTCTTGGCCTTGGTTATCAGGGGTTCAATGAAAGTCCGCAATTCTTTAGCCCGGGAATCAGTTGTTCTGATCCGCTGATGTTGAATCAGATTCATGGCCAGATTCCGCAGCATGGCCCGTCGATGGGCCGGATTCACGCCCAATTTCCGTCCTTTTTTCCCGTGCATCATGATACTGTCACACTTCCGCTTTTAAATATTTGTCAACATCCATTCCGAAACTGAGTCCCATTTCATCCAGTTTCTCCACCAGCTCAGTCAGTGATTTGCGACCGAAATTCTTGTATTTCAGCATTTCACTTTCTTCCTTACTGACCAACTCGTAGATGTAGCGGATCCCGGCCGCCTGCAAACAATTATGACTGCGCACGGAGAGTTCCATTTCATCGATTGTCAGGTTCAACAGATTCCGGATCTGCAAGACCTCTTCACTGATGACTTCCGTCACTTCCAATACATCCGGTTTGGCAATGGCCTCCAGTGCTTTCAAATGCTCAATCATCACCGAAGCGGAATAACTGACCGCATCTTCCGGCGAAACCGAACCATCAGTCTCAACTTCCAGATTCAGGATTTCAATCGGTTCCTTGGCACCGGGAACGGGCTGAACACTGAAAGTCACATTTTTCACCGGATTAAAAATACTGTCGATGGCCAGGGTTCCGATGGGGGCATTGGGTAATTCATTCTTCTCGGATGGAACATAGCCCTTACCAACTCCGATCCGGATTTCCATTTTGATTTTGCCCTTGTCATTCAATTCAGTGATGTAGTGATCAGGATTCAATATTTCAAACTGATCCGTAGCAGCCTGAATATCGGCGGCGGTAAAAACCTTCTTTCCCGCCAGATCAAGCTTCACATTGTCCACTTCCGAATTGGAGAGTTTGAACCGGATCCCTTTCAAATTCTGGATAATATCCGCCACATCATCTTTTACACCCGGAATCGTGGAAAAATCGTGTAATACACCTTCAATTTTAATATTGGTGATGGCCGCTCCCGGTAAACTGGTCAGCAGGACCCGCCGCATGGCATTTCCGATCGTGACGCCGAAACCCCGTTCCAGCGGCTGAATACTGAATTTACCAAAAGTTCCGGAGAGTGCTTTTTTATCAATATTAACGTTTAATTCTAATTCTATTCCCATGGAGTTCTATTTCCTTACTCTTATTTTGAATATAATTCGACCACTAATTGTTCATTCACAGTCGAATTCATTTCATCACGTTCCGGGACGGCCAGAAAAGTCCCCTTCATTTTTGCTTTATCGAGTTCCAGCCAGGGTAAATCAATATCCCCTTTAATCCGTTTCATGGCATCCAGAATAATATCCACTTTTTTACTCTTCTCACGAGCCTGGACCACATCACCCGGCTTTAACAGTCTGGAGGGATAATTACATTTATGCCCGTTAACTAAAAAATGGGCATGGTTTACCAACTGCCGGGCCTGTGACCTGGTGGAGGCGAATCCTAATCGATAGACAACGTTATCCAAACGACTTTCCAGCAACTGCAGCAGATTTGTTCCCGTCTCACCCTTCATCAGTTCTGCTTTGGCAAAATAATTCCGAAACTGCCGTTCCAGCAGGCCATACATAAATTTAATTTTTTGTTTTTCCCGTAGCTGGACGCCATAATTGGATATTCGCCGGCGGCGGGTAGGGCCGTGTTGACCGGGACTGTAGGGTTTCTTGTTCAACAAACGGTCATACTTGGGATTCCCGAAAATATTTTCACCATATTTCCGGACTAATTTCCCTTTTGGTATTGACAATTTCGCCACGATAAATAACCTTTCTATACGCGTCTTCTTTTCGGTGGACGACAGCCATTATGGGGTAACGGAGTCACATCGCGGATGGAAGTGATTTCCAAACCGGCTACTGCCAGGGCGCGAATCGCTGATTCCCGGCCGGAACCCGGCCCCTTAACCTGTACTTCCACGGTCTGTAAACCCAGCACCATAGCCTCTTTAGCAGCCTTCTCAGCGGCCTGGGTGGCCGCAAAGGCGGTACTCTTTCGGGAACCTTTGAATCCACTGGTACCAGCCGTCGCCCAGGTGATTACGTTCCCCAGCATATCGGTCAAAGTGATGTGGGTATTATTAAAACTGGCCTTGATATGAGCAATACCAGCCGGTTCAACTGAACCCTTCTTTTTCTTTTTTCTGCGTTCTTTAGATGGTTTTGCCAACGCTATTACCCTTTCTTACTACTTAAACCGATGGTGCGCTTCTTCCCTTTTCTGGTACGGGCATTGGTTTTTGTCCGCTGACCGTTTACCGGCAGACCGCGGCGATGCCGCAATCCCTGGTAACAACCAATATCCTTTTTCCGCTTAATATTCATGGAGACTTCAGTGCGGTGTTCCCCCTCAACCTTGTGTCCCAGTTTGGCGATTGCATCGCGAATGGCAACGACCTGGTCCTCCGATAAATCTTTTACCCGTATCTCCTGGTCAATTTTTGCCTGCTTGCAGATTGCTTTCGCAACCGTTAATCCAATCCCGTGGATGTAACGCAGGGAATAGGGTACTTTTTTATCCCGCGGAATGTCAACTCCGGCTATTCGTGCCACAAGCTTCTCCTATCCTTGTCTCTGTTTGTGTTTTGGATTTTCACAGATTACTAAAACCACCCCTTTACGACGGATGATTTTGCATTTGGCGCAAATCTTTTTAACTGATGATCGAACTTTCATGTTAACCTACTTATTTCGGTATACAATTCTTCCCCGTGACAAGTCATAGGGAGAGATTTCTAACGTAACGGTGTCTCCGGGTAATATTTTAATGAAATGCATCCGCATCTTGCCACTGACATGGGCCAGGACTTCATGACTTTTCCCGCCGATCTCAATTTCCACCCGGAACATGGCATTGGGCAGCGTCTCCTTGATGGTACCGTCAATAGTAATTGGTTGTTCTTTAGCCATGTTAATTACTGATGCTTAGAATGCGATTACCCGATTCCGTAATAGTGATAGTATGTTCAAAATGAGCTGAAGACTGACCATCCGCCGTCCGGACAGTCCAGCCATCATGGTCAGTAGTAATTTCCTTATTACCCATATTTATCATGGGTTCTATGGCAATGCACATCCCTGGTCGCAATTTATATCCCTGTTTCGGCACCCCGTAATTAGGGACCTGGGGGTCCTCGTGGAGTTCCGTACCGATTCCGTGACCAACCAACTCCCGCACTACTGAATATCCATGAGCTTCTACATAGGTTTGGATGGCATGGCCGATATCGGATATATAATTCCCCGGCCGGGCAGCCGCAATCCCTTTAAATAACGATTTTCTGGTAACTTCCATGAGACGCTGTTTTTCAGTTGAAACGACTCCCACTGCATAGGTCCGGGCGGCATCGCCGAAATAACCATTCTTTTCAGCGCCGCAATCAATCCCAACAATTTCACCTTTCTTCAGCAGGCGCTCATCCGGAATGCCGTGAACCACCTCATCATCCACGGAAATGCACAGGGAAGCGGGGAAACCCAGATAACCTTTAAAGGCCGGGCGGGCGCCCCGATCGTGAATAAAGGTTTCCGCCAGAACATCTAAATCACGGATTTTCGCCCCTGGTACTACATACTGTTCTAGCATATTGAGAGTATCCGCCACAATCTGACAGCTTTCAGCGATTAATTCAATTTCTCTTGGTGTTCTGATCCGAACCACTACATCCGCCTCCGACCGCGAATTTTACCCCTGGTTAAAAAACCGTCATAGTGACGCATTAAAAGATGGGATTCAATCTGTTGTAGCGTATCCAGGGCCACCCCGACGATGATTAATAAGCTTGTGCCTCCAAAAAAGGAAGCCAGGTCATAGCCAATGTTCATGGCTTTCATCAGGATATAGGGGAAAATAGCAACAAAAGCCAGGAAAAAGGAACCGGGCAGGGTAACCCGGGTGAGAATATTGTCAATGTATTCCGCTGTCTTCTTTCCTGGACGAATTCCCGGAATAAATCCGCCATGCTGTTTCATTTGAGTGGAAACCTGTACGGGATCAAAAGCAATAGCGGTATAAAAATAGGTGAAGAAAATAATCATGGTGCCAAACACCAGCCAGTAAAAAGGATGGCTGAATGAAAACCAACCCATGATCCGCTGCATAAATTCGCTGTTGCTGAAAAAGGTTGCGACAGTACTGGGAATGAACATGAGGGACTGAGCAAAAATGATGGGCATAACACCAGCGGTATTTACCCGCAGGGGGATATGGGTAGATTGCCCGCCGTACACTTTTCGCCCAATCACCCGCTTGGCATACTGAACGGGGATTTTCCGTGTCCCCTGTGTTAATAACACGACGAACGCAATAATGGCAAACATAATTCCAAGCAGAATCACTTCACTTAGCAAGCCCCGTACATCCTCCCGGATCAGGGTGATTTCACTCATGACGACGTTGGGAATCCGGGAAACAATACCGATCATGATAATCAGGGATATTCCATTTCCGATTCCCCGTTCAGTGATTCGCTCTCCCAACCACATCATCAGGATGGTACCGGTAACCATACTTACGATCGCTACAAACTTGAAACCAAATCCGGGATTGATGACCACGGAGTGCCCACCGGCAGTCATGGATTGTAAAAATACAGCCACACCGTAAGCCTGCATGGCTGAAATCAGGACAGTGCCATACCGGGTAATCTGGGTAATTTTTTTCCGTCCGGCTTCGCCTTCTTTCTGAAGACGTTGGAAATAGGGCACTACCGTACCCATTAACTGAATGATAATGGAGGCGGAAATATAGGGCATGATCCCTAGAGCAAATAGGGTTGCCTTTTTAAAGGCACCACCGGCAAACAGATCGTAGAGCCCAAACAAGGTATTCTGGTAATTCTGGACGGCGGCAGCCAGGGCATTTCCGTCAATCCCGGGAATCGGAACATGGGCGCCCGTCCGTACTACCACCAGAACTCCCAAGGTAAAAATAATCCTTTTCCGGAGTTCGGGAATGTTAAAAATATTTTTGATTTTATCGATCACTGTTCGATGACTTTCCCACCTGAAGCTTCAATTTTTTCCCTGGCGCCGGTACTGAAGGCATTGGCCGTCACTTTTACGGCTTTAGTTAGCTCACCGTCACCAAGAATTTTAACCGGTTGAAATGCATTCCGGATCAACCCTTTTTCTTTTAAAACAGTTGAATCAATTGCTTCCACCCCCAGTTTTTCAATATCAGCCAAATTCACAATTTGAAAATATTTCCGGAATAAAAAATTAGAGAAACCCCGCTTTGGTAAGCGACGGTGCAGGGGCATTTGACCGCCTTCAAACCACGGACGATGTTTACTGCCGGAACGGGAATGATACCCCTTATCACCCCGCCCGGAAGACCGTCCCCAGCCAGACCCGGTTCCGCGACCTACCCGTTTTGTATTTTTTACCGCGCCTTTTGGAGGTTTAAGGTGTCCGAGTTTCATCACTTTTCCTCAACTTTTACCAGAAAATCCACCTGTTTTAACATGCCACGGATGGCCGGCGTATCTTCGTGTTCAACAGTTTGATTCATCCGGTGCAATCCCAAAGCGGCAATGGTCCGCTTCGCTTTAACCCGGTACCCGATAGTACTTTTTATCTGGGTGATTATCAGTGTTTTTTTCTTCGTCATAATTAATATTAATTGAATACTTCTTTTACCGAAATACCGCGTTTATTTGCAATTGTAACGGCATCTTTTAAATCTTTTAGCGCCAGCATCGTCGCTTTAGCCACATTCAATGCATTGTTGGACCCAAATCGTTTCGTGAGAATATTATGGATCCCGGCCTGTTCCATAATGGCACGCACCGCCGCCCCGGCGATAATCCCGGTACCGGGTGATGCCGGTTTTAGCATGACTTTACTGGCACCGAATTTGGAGATGATCTTGTGGGGGATGGTCCCGTTAATTACCGGAACTTTTATAATATTCTGTTTGGCGTTTTCTTTGGCCTTGGTAATGGCCGTCATGACTTCCCCGGCTTTCCCCTGACCGAGCCCAATATGGCCGTGGCCATCGCCAATGGTTACCAGGGCACCAAAGCGGAAATTCTTCCCGCGGGAGGTAACTTTGGCGACCCGGGTGACCCTAATTACGGTTTCTTCCTTTAAATCCAATTCTGCCGGATTAATCATAATATTCCTTTAACGATCACGTTAAAAATCTAAACCCGCTTCCCGGGCGGCCTCGGCTACTGCTTTCACCCGGCCATGATAAGGATACCCGTTACGGTCAAAAACCACTTTTTTCAATTTCTTTTTCAACGCCCGCTCAGCAATCGTTGCTCCTACTACTTTGCTCTGTTCCACCTTGGACCCGGCTTTACCAATTTTGGCAGCCAGATTCTTATCCAGCGAAGAAGCCGAGACTAAAGTGCGACCCTGAAAATCATCAACAATCTGAGCCCGGATATGACTGTTGGAACGAAAGACCACCAGACGGAGACGCTCCGGACGAGCAACATTGGCTTTTTTACTGCGATTGCGCCGCTTTAAAAATCTTTTTTCTTTTGCTGTTAATTTACGCATTAGCTGGCACCACCTACTGTTTTCCCCTGTTTGGAGCGAACATATTCACCCTTGTACCGTATTCCTTTACCCTTATAAGGTTCTGGCTTACGGAAGGAACGAATCTTTGCCGCCACTTCACCCACCAACTGCTTGTCAATTCCCGACACCGTGATGATAGTCCGTTCCGCCTTGATCTCCACGCCTTCAGGAGGCTCAAAATAAATCGGATGGGAATATCCCAGCTGAAGCACCAGATATTTCGCTTCCATGACCGCCTGATAGCCGACTCCAATGATTTCCAGTTTCTTACTGAACCCTTCAGAAACACCGGTAACGCCATTAGCAATCAACTGCCGCATCGTACCATGAAGAGCCCGGTGCAAACGACTTTCAGAAGGTCGGTCTACCACCAGATGTCCGTTATCCTGTTTCACCGTCATATCAGCGTGAATCGGTACTTCGAGGGAACCTTTCGGTCCGTTCAAAGTTACCAGTCCGGACTTAATTATAACTGAAACCTTATCAGGAATCGGAATAATTTTTTTACCTATTCTGGACATCGCTTTACCAAACGTTACAAATTATTTCGCCGCCAATTCCCAGTTGTTTGGCAGTTTTGTGAGAAATAACACCTTTTGAAGTGGAGAGAATCGAAATACCCAGTCCATCCAAAACACGGGGGATTTTCTTATGATCCACATAGACACGCTTCCCCGGAGTACTGACACGCTGGATTCCGGAAATAACGCTGTTACCCTGATAATCATATTTCAGGAAAATGCGCATGGTGGTTTTAAAGCCATCCTGAATGAAGATAAAATCTTCAATATAATGTTCTTCTTTTAAAATGAAGGCAACCCGCTTTTTCAACGTCGACAAAGGAACATCAACCCAGCGTTTATTCACCGCCATGCCGTTTCGGATGCGAGTTAACATATCTGCAATAGGGTCAGTCATCGACATTTCATTTGCTCCTTACCAACTGGCTTTCGTTACACCGGGTATTTCACCCCGCAGGGCCATTTCCCGAAAACAAATACGACAAAGACCAAACTTGCGCATATACCCGTCAGGACGACCACAATTAAAACAGCGGTTGTAACCGCGGGTTCTGAATTTCGGTTCCCGTTTTGCTTTCACAATTAAAGATTTCCGTGCCATTAAGCAGCCTCTGCAATTTTTTCGGATTTAACCGGTTTATTTCTTAAAGGCAGACCCAGATTTTTCAACAAAACATAGGCCTCATCGTCCGATTTAGCTGTGGTGGCAATGGTAATATCCATACCGCGAATGCTGTCAATTTTATCATAATCGATTTCAGTAAAAATAATCTGCTCTTGCACACCAAAAGAAAAATTTCCGCGACCGTCAAATGACTTGAAAGATAAACCGTTAAAGTCACGGGTCCGGGGAATAGCAATACTGATTAATCTTTCCAGGAAATCATACATGCGCTTCCCCCTCAGGGTAACTTTGCAACCAACCGGAAATCCTCTCCGAACTTTAAAATTGGATATATCCTTCCTGGAGCGGGTGATCACCGGTTTCTGACCCGATATTAAAGTCAGTTCATGTAGGGCGCTTTCCAGTTTTTTAGGATTATCCTTAGCATCTCCAATACCCATATTAATGGAAATATGCGATAATTTTGGGACCTGCATCCGATTCTGGTAGTCGAAATCCTTGATCATCTGATCCAGAATTTCCTCATCGTATTTCCGCCTGAGATTGGGAATGAAACCAGAACCAGTTTTTTGTTTATTCTTTTTCTCAGCCATGATAATTAACCAATTTCCTCCCCGGTTTTCCTGGAGATCCTGACCTTTGTTCCGTCTTCTAAAAATTTATAACCTACCCGGGTTGGTTTACCACCGTGAACAACCATCAAATTAGAAATATGAACGGCAGCTTCTTTTTCCACGATTCCGCCCTGAGGATTATCCTGACTGGGACGTGTATGACGTTTAATGAAATTAATGCCCTCAACAATTACCCGTTGGCGTTTCGGGAAAACAAACAGAACTTTTCCTTCCTGGCCTTTATAGTTTCCGCTGATAACACGGACGGTCATTCCTTTTTTAATAAACATCAGAGGACCTCCGGAGCCATTGAAATAATTTTCATATAACCGCTTTCCCGCAGCTCCCGCGCCACGGGACCTAATACACGAGTCCCCCGTGGTTCACCGGCGCTATTCAGCAGAACTGCCGCATTATCGTCAAAACGAATGTAAGAACCGTCAGATCGCCGGACCTCCTTTTTCGTACGAACTACTACTGCCCGCGATACCTGACCCTTCTTGACCATACCACCGGGGATTGCCTGTTTTACAGTGACAACAATTAAATCGCCAACGGTGGCATAGCGGCGGCGAGTACCACCTAAAACTTTAAAGCACAGCACTTCCCGGGCGCCTGAGTTATCTGCAACTTTAAGACGTGTTTCCTGTTGGATCACAACTAATTTCCAATCTTTACCGATTCACGAATGATTTCACTGACTTGCCAACGTTTAATCTTACTCATGGGACGAACTGCCGATATTTTAACAATATCACCTATTTCAGGTTTAACACTGCCTGCATGGGCAAAATATTTTTTAAACCGTTTGACATATTTGCGGTAAACCGGATGGGGAATTCTACGCATTACTTTGACAACTACCGTTTTGTCCATTTTATCGCTGACTACTTCCCCGACTAGGGTCTGTCTTTTTCTGCTTTTTGCCCTTTTCATTTCTCACCATCCTTTTCAGAACGCAGACCTAACTCATGTTCTTTCAATACCGTTTTTAACTGGGCGATTTCCTTCTTTATCCGGCGAATCTGGATTGGGTTTTCCAACTGCTGAAGCGCTTTTTGAAACCGTAAATTTTGCAACGCTTCCAGATTATCCCTCAGCCGGATTTCCAATTCCGAAACACCCAGTTCGATTAATTCAGTTTTTTTCATTAAAATTCTCTTCGACCAACAACTTTAGTTTTTATTGGCAATTTATGCGCAGCATTATGAAAAGCTTGTTCCGCCATTTCCCGATCGACACCTTCAATTTCAAACAGAATCCGCCCCGGTTTTACAACCGCTACCCAGTACTCAGGTGTTCCTTTACCTTTTCCCATTCTGGTCTCAGCCGGTTTCTTGGTGATCGGTTTATCCGGAAAAATCCGAATCCACATTTTACCGATCTTCCGCACCACCCGCGTAATGGAGATACGGCAAGCTTCAATCTGCCGGGAGTTTACCCAGCCCGCTTCAACCGCTTTTAATCCGTAACTCCCAAAAGCCACATAGTCACCGCCTTTGGCCATTCCACGACGATTACCGCGATGGTGCCGACGAAACTTGATCTTTTTTGGCTCTAGCATAATTAATTACCTTGTGGATTCCCCGTTACAAATCCAAACTTTAATCCCAATCACTCCATATTGTGTATTGGCTTCTGTAAGAGCATAATCAATATCGGCTCGCAACGTGTGTAACGGCACCCGTCCAGCATGAAATTTTTCGCTCCGGGCAATCTCGGCACCACCCAAACGCCCGGCCACATTAATGCGAATCCCCTCAGCCCCCATCCGAATCGTTGATTGAATCGCTTTATTAACTACCCGCCGGTAAGAAATCTTCTTTTTCAACTGATGGGCGATGTTAGCCCCTACCAGGGCTGCATCTAATTCGGGACGTTTAACCTCTGAAATATTGATTTGAATACTTTTTTTTGTTAACTGGTTAATTTCCTCTTTCAGACGGCCAACCTCTTCACCGCCTTTACCAATCACAATTCCGGGACGGGCAGTGTAAATCGTTACGGTGACAATCTTAGTGGTCCGACTGATTTCAATTTTGGAAATTCCGGCATTGGGAAGACGGGCTTTTAAATATTTCCGAATCTGAACATCTTCTTCCAATTCGCCGGAAAATGAATCTTTGGTAAACCAATTGGAACGCCAGTTCTTGTTTACTGCCAACCTAAATCCTACCGGATGTGTTTTTTGACCCAATCCTTCCTCCTAATTCTTTTCGTCACTGACAACGATCGTAATATGACTGGTGGGTTTATTCAATTTGGAAATACGGCCCATGGAGGCTGCCCGAAAGCGCTTTAAAAAGGGACCACCATCCACGTAACAGGTTTTAATATGCAAACTGTCCGGATTAAGATTACTGTCTTCCGATTTTTGCAGCAGATTCGCAACTGCGGAACGCACTGTTTTTTCCACGTGGGCGGCAGCTTTCAGGGGAGAAAAATGCAGGTAGTTCAAGGCATCACCCACTTCCCGGCCCCGCACTTCATTAATTACCACCCTAACTTTCCGTGGTGACTGACGAACAAACCGTGTAATTGCTTTAGCTTCCATAATTCTATTTCTTCCGATCCCCGGAATGCAGTCTGAAGGTCCGCGTGGGAGCAAATTCACCTAATTTATGACCCACCATATTTTCATAAACAAAAACGGGAATGAATTTATTCCCATTGTGAACCGCAAATGTATGCCCCACAAAATCAGGGGTTATTAAAGAACGGCGGGACCAGGTTTTAATGACTCGCTTTTTACCAGATTGATTCATCGCTTCAATTTTTTTAATCAATTTCGGATCGACATAGGGACCTTTTTTAACGGATCGGGCCATCCTATTTTCTCCTCTTTACAATAAATTCATTTGATTTTTTATTCTTTTTCCTGGTCTTGTATCCCTTGGTTGGTTTTCCCCACGGGGTAACCGGATGCCGACCGCCGGAAGACTTGCCTTCGCCACCTCCCATGGGATGATCAACCGGATTCATGGCCACACCTCTCACGGAAGGACGACGACCTAACCAGCGACTGCGACCGGCCTTGCCGGATTCAATTTGTTCATGGGTCCGGTTGCCCACTTCACCAATGGTAGCCCGGCAGGTACTGTGAATCTGCCTGATCTCTCCTGAAGGCAGCTTCAAAGATGTAAATCCACCATCGTGCGCCATGACCTGAGCAGAGGAACCGGCACTCCTGACCATCTGACCCCCGCGACCGGGAACCAATTCAACGTTGTGTACTACCATACCGGTGGCAATGTTCTTCAGCGGTAACGTATTCCCAATTCTCAATGGCGCTTCTTCGCTGGAGGTCACTTCATCACCAACTTTAAGGCCATAGGGAGCTAAAATATATCTTTTTTCACCATCAGCGTATTGCACCAGGGCTATGTTAGCCGAACGATTGGGATCGTATTCAATTCCCATAACTCGGGCGATCATATCAAATTTATCCCGCTTAAAATCAATGATTCTATACCGGCGACGATGGCCGCCTCCCCGGTGCCGGACGGTGATACGTCCGTTATTATTCCGACCACTACTTTTCCGTAATTCGGTGGTCAGCTTCTTTTCAGGAGTTTTTTTAGTAATAGCCTCAAAATCAGAACGGGTTGCAAAGCGATTTCCCGGTGTGGTTGGTTTTATTTGTCTGATACCCATTGTTACTCCGCTGCTTCCCCTCTGAGAAGATCAATACTGAAACCCTCTTTCAGCGTTACCAGCGCTTTTTTCCAACCAGAACGAAAACCACGGGTACGAATTGTGCGACCACCGCTTCTAACTGTCAGCTGTTTTTCTTTTCCGCGACGATTCATAGTTGCGACCTTCTCAACCTCCACATCAAATTTTTCTTCAATGGCCCGTTTAACTTCGATCTTGTTAGCCCAGGTTGCCACCTGGAAAGCATACTTACGTTCTGCCTCCTCCAACCGGCTCATTTTCTCAGTAAAAAGTGGTTTAAGAATTATCTTTTGATATGTCATCAGGATTTCACTACTAACTGGTCATTCAATATTTTCAGACCTTTCTTATCCACTAATAGGACTTCACTGTCGAGAAGTTCGTAAGTACTGGCATGATCGGCCTGAACCACAAAAACGTTGGGTATATTCCTGGCTGCCAGATAGAGATCATTTTCGATCTTAGCCACCAGAACGGTAATCTTTTTTTGATCCAGATCCAGAGATTGTAAAAGTTTTACAAATTCTTTTGTTCTGGGAGCGGTCACTTTTAAGGAATCAACAACCAGAATATTTTTTTCCTTGACCCGCTGTGATAAAACGGATCGTCGGGCCAGTTGCTTTACCTTTTTCGGAAGCTTGAATGAATGACTATGGGGACGGGGTCCAAAAACTGTACCACCGCCACGCCATATCGGAGAACGGGTTGTTCCGGCCCTAGCGACTCCACGGCCTTTTTGACGCCAGGGTTTTCTACCGCCTCCCCGCACCAGGGCCCGATTTCGGGAGGCGTGAGTACCTTGACGACTGTTGGCTAGTTCCGCTAATACGGCATCACGAACGGCAGCTTCATTCGGTTCGATACCGAATACAGATTTATCAACCGTGACTGTTGCGGCCTTGCCGCCGTCGGTTTTAATTACGTTTAATCTCATGGCTATTTTGTTATGTAAACAATCCCGTTATTTGGTCCCGGAATAGATCCCCGAACCAGTAAAAAATTTTTATCCGGATAGACTTTCACCACCACTAAATTTCTTTTAGTATCCCGTTTATTGCCGTAGTGCCCGGCCATACGCATTCCCTTGAAAACCCTGGAAGGATCGGACGCTTGACCAATAGAACCGGGCGAGCGATAATACTCCTTTTGACCGTGAGTTTTAGGACCGCCGGAAAAACCGTGACGTTTCATAACACCGGCAAATCCTTTTCCCTTCGTAATTCCCGAGACCTTAACCACATCTCCGGTTTTAAACAGGGCGGCACCAAAAGCCTGACCCAGTTTGTACTCGAATCCGGTAACAGCTTCAAATTCCGCCACAACCTGTTTTGGTGTCACCTGGGCTTTTTGGAAATGACCCTGCAACTGTTTTGAAGTGTGTTTTTCCTTCCGCTCACCAAACCCGACTTGAATTGCATTATATCCATCTTTAGTTGTCGTTTTAATTTGGGTGACAACACAGGGGCCTGCTTCAATCACGGTAACCGGAATAAGATTACCGGCATCACCATAAATCTGGGTCATTCCGACTTTTTTCCCAATTAAACCGCGCATCGCTTTAAACCTTTATCTCAATATCCACACCGGCTGGAAGATCCAATTTCATGAGGGCCTCCACTGTTTTCGGGGTGGAATTAAGAATATCAATCAACCGCTTGTGAATCTTGGTCTGGAACTGTTCTCGTGACTTTTTATCCACAAAAGGCGACCTTAATACCGTATAAATGGTTCTCTTGGTAGGCAAGGGAATTGGTCCTGAAATAACAGCACCGGTTGATTTTGCCGTTTTCACGATTTTCTCAGTTGACTTATCAATCAAAATATGATCGTAAGCTTTTAGACTGATCCGGATAGTTTGTTTAGCCACAATTCACCTATTTATTCGATAATCTCCGTTACCACACCGGCACCCACCGTATGTCCGCCTTCACGAATGGCAAACCGCAGCTCCTTATCCATGGCTATCGGCGTAATTAACTCCACCGCCAACTCCACTCTGTCCCCGGGCATCACCATCTCCGTACCCGCCGGCAACGTCGCCACACCTGTCACATCCGTCGTCCGAAAGTAAAACTGCGGACGGTAACCATTGAAAAAAGGCGTATGGCGGCCGCCCTCCTCCTTCTTCAATACATACACATTCGCCTTGAACTTCGTATGGGGCGTTATACTTCCCGGCGCCGCCAGAACCATCCCGCGCTTTAACTCCGTCTTCTCTATACCACGTAACAATAATCCCGCATTATCACCCGCACGACCTTCATCCAGCATCTTCCGGAACATCTCCACTCCCGTCACTACCGTCTTCTTCTTCGCCCCCATCCCTATCATCTCCACTTCATCTCCTACCTTAACGATGCCACGCTCGATCCGACCCGTTCCAACCGTTCCACGACCCGTAATCGAAAATACATCCTCCACCGGCATCAAAAACGGCCGGTCAACATCACGCTGAGGCTCGGGAATATAGCTGTCACAGGCATCCAGTAACTCCTGAACACAGCGCGTCGCCTCGGGATCGCTGGGCTTGTTCAACGCCTCTAACGCTGAACCCTTTATTATCGGAATCTCATCACCAGGAAAATCATACTCGTTCAATAAATCCCGTAACTCCATCTCCACCAACTCAATCAACTCCGGATCATCCACCTGGTCAGTCTTATTCATAAATACTACGATCGAAGGAACATTCACCTGACGAGCCAATAATACGTGCTCACGCGTCTGAGGCATGGGACCGTCTGCTGCACTTACCACTAAAATCGATCCATCCATCTGCGCCGCTCCCGTAATCATGTTCTTGATATAATCCGCATGACCCGGACAATCTACATGAGCATAATGACGCTTGTCCGTCTCATACTCCACATGAGCCGTCTGTATCGTGATTCCACGCTCCTTCTCCTCCGGAGCGTTGTCAATGCTGTCAAAACTGCGTATCGCACTTAATCCCTTCGCACTCTGGGCCAAGGTGATCGCTGCCGTTAACGTCGTCTTACCATGATCTACATGACCGATCGTTCCTATGTTTACGTGCGGCTTCGTCCGCTCAAATTTCTCCTTCGCCATTGCTCATCCTCCTGTTAGTTAAGATGCCTTCCCTTTAAGATGCTCAATAATTTCATCACGAACGGAAGCAGGTACTTCCTGGTACTTCGAAAATTCCATGTGAAAGATGGCCCTGCCCTGGGTAATCGATCTCAAATCAGTGGCATAACCAAACATGCGGCTGAGGGGCACTGATGCATTTAAAATGTGGGCATCTTTCCGTTGTCCCATTCCATCAATATGACCGCGGCGAGAATTAATATCTCCCATTACATCACCAAGATATTCTTCAGGAACAACAATTTCAACCTTCATCATCGGCTCTAGTAAAATTGGACCGGCTTTCTTACAGGCCTCCTGAATGGCCATGGAACCGGCAATTTTAAAGGCCATTTCCGAAGAATCAACCTCATGATAAGAACCGAACACTAATTCTACCCGAATATCCTCAATTGGATAACCAGCCAGGACTCCATTTTTCAGGGCACCCTGAATTCCAACGTCCACCGCCGGAATATATTCCCGCGGAATAACACCACCTACAATCTTATTTTCAAAATAGTAACCTTTCCCCTGTTCATTCGGTCCCACGTTAATAACCACATGGCCGTACTGACCATGCCCACCGGTTTGACGGACAAATTTTACATTGACACCCTCCACACGCCTGGTGATTGCCTCGGTGTAGGCTACCTGTGGTGTACCTACATTGGCTTTAACCTTAAATTCACGTAGTAGCCTGTCTACCAGGATTTCCAGGTGCAATTCTCCCATTCCGGCAATGATCGTCTGTCCTGTTTCATGATTGGTAGATACTTTGAAAGTTGGATCCTCTTCAGAAAGTTTAACCAGACCCTTTGAAAGCGCGTCCTGGTCTGCTTTAGTGGCCGGTTCAACCGATACCTCCACAACCGGATCAGGAAAATCCATTTCTTCCAAAACAATAGGTTTATTTTCAGCACAAAGTGTATGTCCGGTATTAGTATTCTTAAGTCCAACAGCAGCCACAATCTCACCGGCCGAAACATGGTCCAATTCTTCACGTTTATTAGCGTGCATCAACAAAATCCTGCTGATTCGCTCCCGTTTTCCGGTATTGGAATTATAAATGTAGGAACCTGCTTTTAAATATCCGGAATAGACGCGCATATAGGTCAATTTTCCCACGTAGGGATCGGTCATAATTTTAAATGCCAATGCACTGAACGGCTCATCTTCCTGCGGTTTCCGAATTAAGGGTTTTTCCCGGTTGCCGATTACATACCCCGAAATGGCACCGACATCAATCGGCGAAGGCAGAAAATCATTTACTGCATCTAGAAGTCGTTGAACGCCTTTATTTTTAAAAGCTGACCCACAAAGCGTAGGTACAAATGTATTATCTAAACACCCCTTTCGAACGGCAGTTTTAATTTCATCGACGGTAATCTCTTCTTCCGCCAGGTATTTTTCTAGTAATTTTTCATCATATCCGGCTGTTTCTTCAATCAGGTGATGCCGCCAATGCTCTGCTTCTTCCCGCATATCATTCGGTATGTCCGAATATTCAAAACGGGCACCCAAAGTCGAATCATTGTATAAGATCGCCCGCATACTGAGTAAATCAATAATGCCTGTAAAAAGGTCTCCTGAACCAATTGGTAATACAATCGGAACCGGATTGGCACCGAGACGCTTCTTCATCATCTCCAGAACGTTGTAAAAATCTCCCCCCACCCGATCCATCTTATTGACAAAGGCAATCCGGGGGACATTATATTTATCGGCCTGCCGCCATACTGTTTCACTTTGGGGCTCTACACCCCCCACGGCACAAAAAACGGCCACGGCACCGTCAAGCACCCGTAAAGATCGTTCAACTTCAACGGTAAAATCAACGTGTCCCGGCGTATCGATGATATTGATGCGGTGTCCGTCCCAAATGGTAGTGGTGGCAGCAGATGTAATTGTGATTCCACGTTCCTTCTCCTGTTCCATCCAATCCATAGTGGCGCCACCTTCGTGCACTTCGCCAATTTTATGGGTCCGACCAGTATAATACAAAATCCGCTCCGTCAGCGTGGTTTTCCCGGCATCAATATGTGCCATGATTCCAATGTTACGGACTTTATTTAAGGAAATTTTTTTCATCAGAAAAAATCAGCTTATCTAAAATGGGCAAAAGCACGGTTCGCCTCAGCCATTCGATGTGTATCTTCCTTCTTCTTAATGGCACCACCCTCCTGATTGGCGGCGGCAATCAACTCCGTTGCCAGTTTTTCGTACATTGGTTTGCCGGACCGTTTACGAGCCGCACTAATAATCCAATGGGATGCCAGGAAAAATTGGCGGTGAGCTGGTACCTCAATGGGGACTTGGTAATTGGCCCCGCCAATACGGCGTGATTTTACCTCCAACATCGGAGCTGCATTCTTTATCGCCGCTTTAAAAATATCCAACCCTTCACTCTTGGTTCTGGCTTTAATTTTCTTCAACGCATTATAAAATAGACTTTCAGCAATCCCTTTTTTACCTTCTGTTGTAAGATAATTAATAAATTTTGCTACCTCTAAATCATGGTAAATAGGATCCGGTAAAATTTGTCTTTTTTCTGGTCTTCTTCTTCTCATAATTAATTCTTTGGGCGTTTTGCACCATATCTGGAACGACTTGTCTTACGATCACTTACACCGGCAGTATCCAGGGTTCCACGTACAATATGATACCTGACGCCCGGTAAATCTTTTACCCGCCCCCCTTCAATCATGACGATAGAGTGCTCCTGCAGGTTATGCCCTTCACCGGGGATGTAAGCTGTTACCTCAATTCCATTTGTCAAACGGACCCGGGCAACTTTCCGTAAAGCCGAATTCGGTTTTTTGGGGGTGGTAGTGTACACACGTGTACAAACTCCTCGCTTTTGAGGGTTCCCTTTTAAAGCAGGCGCCACATTTTTTTTCGTGACCCGCTTTCTACCTTTTCTGATTAGTTGATTTATCGTCGGCATTTCAATTCCATAAAAGCCTATTAATTTACAAATCTCTTAGAACGTCTGACAATTGCTTTTTAGGTTATTTTTCGACCTTTTCAATGACGGGATCAAGTGTCTGCTCTGCTGTAACTGCCTCCTTCTCCGGATCGTTTACAAGGATGTTCCTTAATTGGGGAGAACTGGACCCGGCGGGAATTAAACGACCAACAGCTACATTCTCCTTTAATCCTTTTAAATAATCCGTTTTCCCTTCAGTAGCAGCATCAGTCAAAACACGGGTAGTCTCCTGGAAGGAGGCTGCTGAAATAAAGCTCTCCGTATTCAATGACGCCCGGGTAATGCCCATGAGCAACGGTTCAAAGGTAGCCGGCTTTGTTTTCCGTGATTTCGCCGGTTTTTGCTTACCCTCCTTGAGAGATTTATTGATTTCGCGAAACTCAGTTTTCTCAACTAGAGCCCCTTCCTCCAATTCGGAGTCACCGGGGTCGTGGATGACAACCATTTTTTGAATCTTCGCATTAGTTTCGAAAAATTCGGTCCGATTTACTCGATCCTCAGGAAGAAAGTGCGTATCACCAGAATCTTTAACTAGAACCTTCTGCATCATCTGACGAACAATGACTTCAATGTGTTTGTCATCGATCTTCACACCCTGCAAACGGTATACTTCCTGGATTTCATTTACTAAGTATTCCCTGACTTTTCCAGGTCCAAGAATTCGCAGCACATCAATTGGAGAAGTGGAACCTTCGCATAGGGGTGTTCCTGCTTTGAGCTGATCACCTTCGTGCACGATTACGTGCTTACCGTAAGGAATAGAGTATTTCCGTACATCACCGTCAGTACTTTCCACTAAGATCTTGCGAATCCCTCTTTTCGTTTCCCCAAACCTCACAACACCGTCAATTTCAGCAACGACGGAAGGATCACTAGGTTTACGAGCCTCAAACAATTCGGTAACTCTCGGAAGGCCACCGGTAATATCCCTGGTCTTCCCAATTTCACGGGGGATTTTGACCAGCGTTTGACCCCGTTGGACTTTTTGACCATCCTTTATAACTAATGTGGCCCGTACCGGTAATATTGTTCCACCAGACATAATAGAACCGTCTTTATCAACTATTTCAAAATGGGGGCTCAGGTTACGATCCTTGGATTCCATGATGACCATTTGTTTTTTCCCACCTTCAACTGCTTCTACCTGGAAGGTTTCATTTTCAATAAAATCCTTCAGAACAACGTAACCGGATTGACGGGCCATTAATACATCCGTATAGGGATCCCACTGAAATAGAATTGTCTCCGCTACCACTTTTTCCCCATCACCCACCAGTATATTTGCACCGTAGGGGACGTTATGTTCCGCCCGGGGACTTTTATTTTCATCCAGGATATATATTTTTGCATGTCTTACCATACACCTGGTAACCATTACCTTGGATTCATCAACAGTTTCAGCTACATCTAAATTATCGGAATACTTGACTGTTCCTGCCCGTTTTGTTCGCATTTCTGATTTTTCAATAATGCGGGTAGCAGTACCACCAATATGGAAGGTCCGTAAGGTTAACTGCGTACCGGGTTCCCCAATACTTTGCGCTGCCTGAATCCCGACAGCGGTCCCAAGTTCAACCAGTTTATGAGTTGAGGGATTCCAACCATAACAACTGGCGCAGACACCCCGGAGTGATTCACAGGTCAGAACAGAACGGATACGAATGGATTCAACATTACTGCCGGAAATGATGGCAGCTTCATCCTCAGTTATTAATTTTCCTGCTTTTATCAGGACTTTTCTGTTGGAAATAAAATCATCCAACAATGTCCGACCCAGAATTCGATCTGACAGAGATTCAATTATTTCCTCACCTTCTTTTAAATCCGTGGCAATAATTCCGTTAATTGTTCCACAATCATATTCAGAAACGACCACATCCTGAGCAACATCAACCAGACGTCTGGTTAAATAACCGGCATCTGCTGTTTTTAAGGCCGTGTCTGCCAGTCCTTTCCGAGCGCCATGAGTAGAAATGAAGTACTCCTGAACTGACAAACCCTCTCTGAAATTGGAAGTGATCGGTGATTCAATAATTTCGCCCTTACCACCGGTCATGGATTTTTGCGGCTTTGCCATCAGCCCACGCATCCCGGCCAGCTGCTTAATCTGGTCCTGACTGCCCCGGGCACCGGAATCAGCCATCATGAAAATCGGGTTGAAACCCTGATCATCGCGCTGGAGGTTGGACATCATAGTAGCTGCCACATGGTTCGTAGCGTGGGTCCAAATATCGATAATTTTATTATATCGCTCACCATCGGTAAGGACGTGGCGATTGAACTTATCCTGTATATCCAGCACCTCCTGGTGAGCCTTGTCAATAATCTGATATTTCTCTTCGGGGGTCAGAATATCGATTATAGCGATGGATACACCTGACTTTGTCGCTGTGTTAAATCCAAGGTCCTTCAATTTATCCAGGAATTTCACCGTTTTGTAATTCCCAGCCACCAGATAGGTTTGGTTAACAATCTTTTCTAATTTTTTCTTGTTAATTATTTCATCTACATAGCCCATTTCTTCTGGCAGAATCGAGTTGAAGATTACCCTGCCAACCGTTGTATTTTTATGCCAAAAACTGTTGTGTCGTACACTAATAATGGCATGCATATCGACTGCTTTATTTTCGTAAGCCAGGATTACTTCCTCAAACGATCCAAAAGATTTACCCTCACCGAGGCAACCCTTTCGCTGCCGGGTTAAATAGTAACAACCCAATACCATATCCTGAGAAGGAATTGCGATCGGTTTACCGTTAGCCGGGTGTAAAATATTGTGGCTGGATAACATAAGGACGCGTGCTTCTACTTGCGCTTGAACCGAAAGCGGAATGTGCACTGCCATCTGATCACCATCGAAGTCAGCGTTAAAAGCTGAACAGACTAAAGGATGGAGTCGTATTGCTTTTCCGTCAACCAGCACTGGTTGGAAAGCCTGAATACCGAGACGGTGAAGGGTCGGAGCCCGGTTCAACAACACCGGATGATCCTTCACTACATATTCCAGTACTTTATAAACAATCGGATCTTTACTTTCGATCAAAATTTTTGATCCCCGTGGTGTCTGGGTGTAACCGCGCGCCATTAATTCATTAATCATGTGGGGTTTAAATAATTCCAACGCCATATCTTTGGGCAACCCGCATTCATGTAATTGTAATTCAGGGCCTACTACAATGACCGAACGTCCAGAATAATCCACCCGTTTTCCCAGCAGGTTCTGGCGGAACCGCCCGGTCTTTCCACGAAGCATGTCAGATATGGATTTCAGGGGCCGCCGGGTACCGCTGCGAATGGCCGTCTTCCGGCGACTATTATCAAATAAGGCATCCACTGATTCCTGCAACATCCTTTTTTCATTACGCAGAATTACATCTGGAGCCTTGATTTCCATTAACTGTTTCAAGCGATTGTTGCGAATAATAATCCGACGATAGAGGTCATTCAGATCGCTGGCGGCAAACCGCCCGCCGTCCAAAGGAACTAATGGTCGAAGTTCTGGGGGTATCACCGGCAGGATTGACACAACCATCCAGTCGGGCCGATTCACCTTCTTAATATTATCGTTACCAATAAAAGCTTTCACTACTTTAAGCCGTTTTAAGGCATCTTCCTGTTTTTGCTTGGAGCGGGAATTATGAAGCACATCCTCCAGGTTATTGCACAGTTCAGTTAAATTGATCCTCGATAATGTCTCCTTCATGGCTTCCCCACCCATGGCGGCATAGAAATAATCTTCGTTATCCCGTTCTTCTTCACTCACCGCATCAAAACCATATAAAGATTCAAGCTCCAGGAATTCCTCTTCATCCAGGAGATCGTAGGTTTTTTTATCGCTTTTACCCGGTTCAACCACCAGGAATTTTTCATAATAAATCACCCGTTCCAGATCTTTGGTACTCAAACCGAGTAAATAGCTCAGCTTGCTTGGAATTGATCTCAGATACCAGATATGAACCACCGGGACTGCCAAGGTTATATGGCCCATCCGTTCCCGCCGAACCTTCTTTCGGGTTACTTCCACACCGCAGCGATCGCAGATGATTCCACGGTACCGAATACCTTTATATTTTCCGCAATGACATTCATAATCTTTAACCGGCCCAAATATTTTTTCACAAAATAATCCGTCTTTTTCCGGCTTATAGGACCGATAATTTATCGTTTCCGGTTTCAAAACTTCACCGTAGGACTTGGCCAGAATCATCTCCGGAGAAGCCAGTCCGATGGTTATTGATGTAAAGTTTTTCGACGTGTCAACTTTTGTTGATTGAATGTAAGTCAAAATAGTTCTCCCTTAATCTAATTCGATGTCCAAACCCAGACCCTGAAGTTCCTTTATGAGTACATTAAAAGACTCCGGTACTCCAAATGGAGGTAAATCATCCCCTTTCACCAGGGTATTGTAAACCTTGGATCTACCATCAACATCATCAGATTTAACAGTCAGAATTTCATGAAGTGTATGGGCAGCACCGTATGCCTCCAGAGCCCAGCATTCCATTTCACCAAACCGTTGACCACCGAATTGGGCTTTACCACCTAATGGTTGTTGGGTAACCAGCGAATAGGGACCAGTAGAACGGGCGTGCATTTTATCATCTACCATGTGGCTTAGTTTCATCATATAAATATTGCCCACCGTTACCGGGTTATCAATATATTCTCCGCTTCTTCCATCGATTAATCTGGTTTTCCCCGATTCCGGCAAACCTGCTTTTCTAAGTTCTTCTGTCACTTCCTCGGGATTAGCTCCGTTAAAAACGGGGGTTTTGTACTTCATATCGAGAATATCGCCAGCCCAGCCAAGCATGGTTTCATATAATTGTCCCAAATTCATTCTGGAAGGGACTCCCAACGGATTTAAAACAATATCCACCGGTGTCCCATCTTCCATAAAAGGCATATCTTCTTCAGGGACAATTGTGGCAACCACTCCTTTATTACCATGCCGACCAGCCATTTTATCACCTACCTGGATTTTTCGTTTGTTGGCAATGTATACTTTTGCCAGTTTGAGAATTCCAGGTTGTAATTCATCCCCAACCCGTAGTTTGAACACTTCTTTTTCCAGATATTCTTCAATCCGACGCCACTCTTTCCAATAGGAACGCCATACTAATTTAATCGATTTCCAAACGTTAGTGTTTTCCACCCAGGAACTATCCTGAGCAAAACGCTCCAGATCATAGCTTAAAAGACGTTTGGCTGTTAATTTGGTACCTTTTTTAATTAAGGTACGGCCGGAAGAAATATCGCGAATACCATCAGAAATTTGATCTTTCAGTAATTCCATCAGTTTAGTGTCACGGGCCTGTTTGAGCTGTTTCTTTTTCTGCGCCATAACATTCTGTAACTCGAGAATTTTTTTCTTCTCTTCCATTCTGGCGGTTTTACTGCGTTTTTCAAACAGTTTAGTATCGATCACAACACCGTTAATACCGGGATCAGCCCGTTTGGAAGCATCTTTCACTTCACCGGCCTTTTCACCAAATATCGCTCTTAATAGTTTTTCTTCTGGTGTGGGATCCGTTTCACCCTTAGGAGTAACTTTCCCGATTAGGATATCGCCTTCCTTAACCTTAGCGCCAACGCGAATGATACCGCCTTCGTCCAACTCCTTGGTGGCTTCTTCACTAACATTGGGAATTTCAGCCGTCAGTTCCTCTACGCCCCGTTTGGTATCCCGGACTTCCAATTCCACTTCATTTATATGAACACTGGAAAAAGTATCATATTTAACCAATCTTTCACTGATAACGATGGCGTCTTCAAAATTGTATCCTCTCCAGGGCATAAAGGCTACCAGAACATTCTTTCCTAAGGCTAATTCACCATTTTGAGAAGAAGTACCGTCAGCAATTACATCACCTTTCTTGATCCTCTGACCTTCTCTTACAATCGGCCGCTGATTTTGACAGGTATTCTGATTGGTGCGATGATATTTCCACAGGGGAATTTCTACTAGATTCTCTCCTTCCACTAAGGATAGTTCATCAGATATTTCACTGGTTTTAATAATAATTTTCTCTGCATCGGCATGTACTACTCTCCCGTTTACTGGAGCAGTGATGACGGCACGAGAATCCACGGCAACTTTATGTTCCATCCCGGTTCCGACTATTGGCGCTTCCGGATTCATTAAAGGAACTGACTGACGTTGCATATTGGATCCCATCAAAGCACGGTTCGCATCATCGTGATCAAGGAACGGAATCAAAGCCGCTGCCACACTTAAAATCTGGTTGGGCGCTACATCCATGTATTGAATCTGATCGGGAGAGACCATCGGGAAGTCTCCCCGGATTCTCGCTCGAAGTGAGTTATTTAATAATCGATTTTCGCTTCCCAGTTCTTCATTGGATTGAGCAATCATGACCCGATCCTCATCGTCGGCAGAAAGGTATTCCACTTTATTAGTGGCATAGGCATTCCCATTTTTATTTTCCACTACACGATAAGGTGCTTCAATAAAACCATGTCGATTTACCTTAGCTAATAATGCCAGGGATGAAATCAGACCGATATTGGGACCTTCCGGAGTTTCAATGGGGCACAAACGTCCATAGTGGGTATAATGGACATCACGGACTTCAAATCCCGCCCGTTCCCGCGTTAAACCGCCAGGGCCAAGCGCTGAAATACGCCGTTTATGGGTAACTTCCGCCAGCGGGTTGGTCTGATCGCCAAATTGCGAAAGTTGACTAGTCCCAAAAAAAGTATTAATAACGGTAGTCACCACCCGGGAATTGATTAAATCCTGGGGTGTTAATGATTCCTGTTCACGGAGATTCATTCGTTCATAAATAGTCCGGAGCATGCGGCTAAGAGCCACAGAAAACTGGTTGGTTAATTGTTCTCCGATGGATTTAACACGGCGGTTGCCCAAGTGATCGATATCATCCGTACCCCGCTCACCTTTTCTCATTGTAACCAGAAAATTGATGACCTGAATAATATCGTCCATGGTCAAAACTGTTTGATCTACCGGAACATCCAAATCAAACTGCTGGTTCAGACGATATCGCCCAACTTCACCTAAATCATATTTCTTAGGACTGAAAAAGATACGTTCAATAAATTTTTGAGCTGTTTCCAGGTTCGGTGGTTCACCTGAACGCAATAACTGATAGACGACACTGAGGGCTTCCTCGGTACTCTTAGTCGGGTCCTTGTGCATCGTGTTCAATAACATCATTCCGTGGAAATTCCGGTTGGTGTTCACTACTTCGATTTTATTCACACCTGCCTTTTTTAATTCAGCGATTACTTCTTCCGTTACTTCAACACCACCCTCAAAATAGATTTCACCTGTTTTAGTATCAATGACATCTTCTATAATCGTCGCCCCGATATAGTCATAAGCCTTCTTGCTTCTTAATTTGACGGTTTCAATACAACCGAAAGCCTTTAAAATATCAGCATTAGTGGAGAATCCAAGAGCACGTAACAGCATAGTCACCGGGAATTTTCGCCGGCGGTCTATAATCGTAAACAGGCAGTCATTAATATCAGTAGTAAAGTCCACCCAGGAACCGCGGAAAGGAATGATCCGAGCCTGATATAATCTGGTCCCATTGGGATGAATCGAATCATCAAAGAAAACACCGGGAGACCGTTGTAACTGAGAAACAATGACCCGTTCAGCACCGTTAATAATAAAGGTACCTTTTTTTGTCATTTTAGGGATATTGCCGAAATACACTTCCTGTTCAATGCTCTGATCGTATTTACTGCGATCATTCTCATTAGTAATATGTAAAATAAGGCGGACTTTCAGCGGTACCGAATAGGTCACGCCCCGGTCGATACATTCTGCAGGAGTATACTTGGGTAAACCCAGAAAATAACTCTTATATTCCAAAACATAATTTCGATGCGTGTCTTCAAGCGGGAAAACATTTTGAAAAACTTCTTCCAGTCCCACCGGATCGCGTTCATCCTCGGGAACATTTTCCTGAATAAACTGCTGGTAAGAATCCAACTGGACCGATAAAAGATCGGGGAGTTCAATTTCTGATGATACTTTTGCGAATGATTTACGTTTGGCGTACTGATTCAATGTGGCTTCCAATTAAGCCTCCTTTGTAAAGGTAGGATGAAACGAAAAAATCGGTTGAAAAAAGAGCGTAAAACTCACCTCATTTGAGGTCGATTGTCGCTCCTGCTTCTTCCAGTTTGGCTTTAATTTCTTCAGCCTCCGCCTTAGAGACACCCTCCTTGACTGCTTTTGGGGCATTATCTACTAATTCTTTGGCTTCTTTCAGACCAAGACTGGTAATGGTACGGACAACTTTAATGACGCTGATCTTGGATTGTCCAACTGCGGAGAGGACAACATCAAATTCATCTTTTTCTTCTGCTTCAGCAGCCGCATTATCTCCGGCAGCTGGTGCAGCAACAGCTGCCACTGGGGTTGCAGCAGATACACCAAACTTTTCCTCAATTTCCGAAATAAGTTCTGATATCTCCAACATATTGGCGTTTTCTAGATAAGATAGCACATCGGCTCTGGTAACTTCAGCCATTACATTTTGCTCCTTGATTAGATTTGTTAAGACTTCTGATCTTTTAAGTTATTCAGGGCATGACCCAATCCGGACATGGGAGATTTTAATCCCCACATCAGTTTCACTAATGGTGATTGCAACAGGGCAAGTAATTTGGCCAGCAATTCTTCACGGGATGGTAAATCGGCAATTGTCCGGAATTTGTCCCCGCTAAATATTTTCCCCTCAAATATTATTCCCTTAACACTCGGTAAGTCATGATCCTTTGTAAATGATTTTAATACTTTGGCCGGATTAACCGGATCATTAAATGAAAAGGCAATAGCTGTAGGACCCGAGAGAAATTCTTCCATTCCACCCAGCTGATTATTTTTGGCCGCAATTTTTAATAAAGTGTTTTTAGCAATCCGAAACTGAACATCAGATTTAAAAAATTGACGGCGTAATTGATTAATATCTTCAACGTTAAGGCCCAAATAATCAGTTAGGTAGATTGCTTTCGCCTGCCGCACTAATTCTGTCAGTTTTTCTGCCTGGGTGATATTTTTTATATTTGGCATAGATTTATTTACCTGATAGTTGACTGATCGACTTTAATTCCGGGACCCATGGTGGAAGAAAGGGTGATTTTTTTTAAATACTGGCCCTTAACCGAAGCTGGTTTGGCCTTTACAATAGTATGAAATATCTGTTGAATATTTCCCACTAAATTTTCAGTACTGAATGATACTTTCCCACAAGTAGCGTGTACAATTCCACTCTTTTCAACCCGTAATTCTATTTTCCCAGCCTTGAGCTCTTTAACCGCTTTGGACACATCGGTAGTAACCGTTCCACTTTTGGGATTGGGCATCAAGCCCTTTGGACCTAATATTTTACCTAATTTCCCAATCTCAGCCATCATATCCGGAGTGGCAATGATTTTATCCACTTCAGCCCAACCGGACTTGATTTTTTCTAAGAATTCTTTGTTACCTACATAGTCAGCACCTGCATCCTGTGCTTCTTTCTCTTTCGAACCGGAAGTAAGCACCAGCACTTTTACTTCATTACCAGTCCCATGTGGCAGCGTAGTCATCACTCGAATATTCTGATCGGCATGACGCGGGTCGACTCCTAGGTTAATAGCTAAATCAACGGACTCATCAAATTTACTGTACTTTAATTCTTTAACCAGTTTAACTGCTTCTTCAAGAGAATATCCACGCTGATGGTCATATTTTCCATCTATGGCCTTCTGATTCTTTGAAAGTTTCATTAATTCACTACCTCCACGCCCATACTTCGGGCCGTACCACGAATCATTTCAACTGCCATTTCAACAGTATTGGCATTTAAATCTTCAAATTTTAGTTCTGCTATTTCCCGCAAGTCTGATTCAGTCACTTTACCCACTTTTTCGCGGTTAGGTTCACCAGACCCTTTTTCAATACCTGCCTTTTTCTTCAATAACACTGCTGCCGGGGGTGTTTTAGTAATAAAACTGAAACTTCGGTCTACATAAATCGTAATAACTACTGGTATAATCATTCCGGCCTGATCCTGAGTGGCTGCATTAAAAGCCTTACAAAATTCCATAATGTTGACACCATGCTGTCCCAGCGCCGGGCCCACGGGTGGAGCTGGATTGGCCTGACCAGCCGGAATCTGGAGTTTAATATAACCCGTTATTTTCTTCGCCATATTTTCAACCTACTTTTCTAATTCAACTTGAAGAAAATCCAGTTCAATAGGTGTCGGTCTGCCGAAAATACTGACTGAAACTTTAATTTTCTGTTTCTCATCATTGACTTCTTGTACAAAACCGGAAAAATCCATGAACGGTCCATCAATCACTTTCACTGCATCACCCACCTTGAATGGATTAACAACCACCTCTTTACCCTCGCGACCCTCAACTTCACCCAGGATTCTGGTAACTTCCTCCGGCTTCAAGGCCTGTGGTTGCCCGTTGGGACCGACAAAACTGATGACACCGGTTGTATTTTCAATCAAGTAACGAATTTTTTTATCGTTATTCATTTTGATCAGAATATATCCCGGGAAAAATACTTTATTCCGGACCTTTTTCTTTCCGTCTTTCATCTCAACAATATTTTCAGAGGGTACCAGTATATCGGTAACATCATCCTGAAAACCCGCATCTTCCACTTCATACAAGATATTCTCGCGGATCTTCTTTTCCTTTCCGGAAATAACTCTCAGGGTGTACCAATCCATTGTCTATAAAAATATTTTTAAAAGGGCTGTTAAAATCCGGTCGACAAAAAACAGAAAAATGCTGATCATCAGCGAAAGAGTAATAACTACATAGGTGGAGCCTTTTAACTCATCCCAGGTAGGCCAGGACACTTTCTTCATCTCAAATTGTACGTCGGAGAAAAATTTGGATATTTTGCTAAACATCGTTTTTCAGCGACTCCCTAAATTCAACCAATTTTTGTAAACCCGAATTGTAATTAATTATTTGCAGGAGTGGCAGGAATCGAACCCGCAACCCCCGGTTTTGGAGACCGGTGCTCTACCAATTGAGCTACACTCCTAATTTGGATACTCTCAACATTATGATTGTACTGATCCAAAGAGACACCCAATTACTTGGTTTCCTTGAAAATGACGTGTTTGCGAACGACTGGATCGTATTTGCGGTATTCCACCCTTTCCGGATGTTTTCGCCTGCTCTTGGTAACCGTATAGCGGTAGCCCGTACCGGCAGTACTCTCAATTTGAATAATATTACGTTTGCTATTACCAGCCATTTTCAATTCACCTATTTATTCGATAATCTCCGTTACCACACCGGCACCCACCGTATGTCCGCCTTCACGAATGGCAAACCGCAGCTCCTTATCCATGGCTATCGGCGTAATTAACTCCACCGCCAACTCCACTCTGTCCCCGGGCATCACCATCTCCGTACCCGCCGGCAACGTCGCCACACCTGTCACATCCGTCGTCCGAAAGTAAAACTGCGGACGGTAACCATTGAAAAAAGGCGTATGGCGGCCGCCCTCCTCCTTCTTCAATACATACACATTCGCCTTGAACTTCGTATGGGGCGTTATACTTCCCGGCGCCGCCAGAACCATCCCGCGCTTTAACTCCGTCTTCTCTATACCACGTAACAATAATCCCGCATTATCACCCGCACGACCTTCATCCAGCATCTTCCGGAACATCTCCACTCCCGTCACTACCGTCTTCTTCTTCGCCCCCATCCCTATCATCTCCACTTCATCTCCTACCTTAACGATGCCACGCTCGATCCGACCCGTTCCAACCGTTCCACGACCCGTAATCGAAAATACATCCTCCACCGGCATCAAAAACGGCCGGTCAACATCACGCTGAGGCTCGGGAATATAGCTGTCACAGGCATCCAGTAACTCCTGAACACAGCGCGTCGCCTCGGGATCGCTGGGCTTGTTCAACGCCTCTAACGCTGAACCCTTTATTATCGGAATCTCATCACCAGGAAAATCATACTCGTTCAATAAATCCCGTAACTCCATCTCCACCAACTCAATCAACTCCGGATCATCCACCTGGTCAGTCTTATTCATAAATACTACGATCGAAGGAACATTCACCTGACGAGCCAATAATACGTGCTCACGCGTCTGAGGCATGGGACCGTCTGCTGCACTTACCACTAAAATCGATCCATCCATCTGCGCCGCTCCCGTAATCATGTTCTTGATATAATCCGCATGACCCGGACAATCTACATGAGCATAATGACGCTTGTCCGTCTCATACTCCACATGAGCCGTCTGTATCGTGATTCCACGCTCCTTCTCCTCCGGAGCGTTGTCAATGCTGTCAAAACTGCGTATCGCACTTAATCCCTTCGCACTCTGGGCCAAGGTGATCGCTGCCGTTAACGTCGTCTTACCATGATCTACATGACCGATCGTTCCTATGTTTACGTGCGGCTTCGTCCGCTCAAATTTCTCCTTCGCCATTGCTCATCCTCCTGTTAGTGATGATAATATTTCCTGGAAGAGAGCCTACGACCGGATTTGAACCGGTGACCTCTTCCTTACCAAGGAAGTGCTCTACCAACTGAGCTACGTAGGCACAACCAAATGCGGGCTTAACCATCTTCCAACACTACTGTTTTTAGTCACCCGTTTGGAGCGGGCGACGAGATTCGAACTCGCGACCCTCAGCTTGGAAGGCTGATGCTCTACCATCTGAGCTACACCCGCAAAGTGGGGAGAGAAGGATTCGAACCTCCGTAGACATTCGTCGGCAGATTTACAGTCTGCTGCCTTTAACCACTCGGCCATCTCCCCTTTATTAGTCCCCATGTCAATTCTGTTTAAAAATGTCCGCAGGTTGGGGTGAAATGGACTTGAGCCGGTGGAGGGATTCGAACCCCCGACATCCTCATTACAAGTGAGGCGCTCTGGCCAACTGAGCTACACCGGCATTCGAACATACCACCAGATTCCGGGAAATTGGTCAGCGACAATTTTTTAATCCACTGTTATCTCAAATACTGAAAAAATGCCGGCTTCCGCCCGGTTCCAAAATCTTCAATTATCAACGCAATTGGTACGGTTTTTGTACGTATCCCGCCAATCGACATCCGAAAAAAGCCTTGGAATTTAGATTGGGAAAATTCTTCATACAATCCTTTTTGAGAAAACAATTGAACTATTTTATTAATTGAATAGACTAAACTTTTTGTACCCGGGAACCCCGAGGCGTATCCTTGAT
>JBHHUS010000049.1:0-12098 GCA_046861615.1 Fidelibacterota bacterium | reverse complement strand
TAGGACACAAGGATGTTCGCACCACCATGATCTACACCCATGTAATGAGAAAAGGTCCCTTAAACGTACGCAGTCCCCTGGATTAAACTGCCAATTCCTTGTTTTTTCTTTTCCGGGCCTCCAGCCGGTAGATCACCACCCCCACGCCAATAAAGATCAGGAAGCCCCCCACTACCTTGAGTTCGTACAGGAACACATTCCGGATCTCCGCTGCCGGCACCAGGGCCAGTAACATGGCAATCAGGGTGGTCGCCAGGCCCAGGGCGCCGCTGAAATAGGCTTTCCGATTGCCCCGGGGCAGCAGCAATACCCGGCCGCTGCCAACCTGTTTCCGGCGCAGCACCAGATAAGCCGCAAACATGTAGAGGTAGGGAATAAAATATACAAGTAATGTTGTGTCTAACAGAATCAGGTAAGCTTCCTGCACCGTGGCGCCGATAAAACTCATTAAAATGAAAGCAGTCGCCACCACTGATTGAAAAATAATGGCAATGTAAGGCGAACCATAGCGGGGGTGCAGTTTCCCGAAGCCCGCCGGCAGGTAGCGGTCCACCCCGGAAACAAACGGCATCCGCGCCGCCCCAGTAAACCAGGCCATGAGTCCCCCGATCCCACCCAGGGTAATCAGCAGGGCGATCAGGTTGGCCGTCCAGCCCAGGCCCAGTTTATTGCCAATGGCGGCAATCCCCTGGAGAAACCCGGTAATAATATTAATTTCATCCGCCGGCAGCGCCACTAACATCGCCAGCGTCCCTAAAATATAAATCACCGCAATCACAATCCCGGAGATCACCACCGCCCGGGGGATTGATTTTTCCGGATTACGAATTTCACCCGCCATCACCGAGGCCAGTTCCAGCCCGGAAAAGGCAAAACAGATCGACGCCCAGAAGGCCAGTTTTTCAAAACTGAATAAATGCTCGGTGAAACTGCCCGGGGGCATGGGATTGGCCAAACCGTACTTGATCACCGCAATCATGCCGAACAGGATCAGAATCCCCCCGGCAGCCCAGGTACCGGCACCGCCAATATTGTTAACCCAGCGGCCGATTTTCAATCCCAGAATATTAAACAGCGTCACTCCCCACAACGCCACCAGGGAAAAGGCTAAAATATACACTTTAGTCTCCCCCACCGACTGGTAAGAGGGCCCTAAAATAAATACGGCAATCCCCGCAATGTACACTAACAGGTTGGGAAAATAGATCAGGTTATTGGTCCAGTAACACCAGCCGGAAAGAAAGCCGTGGAAATCACCAAAGGCCGTTTTGGCCCAGGAATAAATGCCCCCTTCTTCCGGCAGGCGCGTGGTGAGTTCAATCACGGCAAAAGCCTGGGGGATAAAGAACAGCAACAGCGCTCCCAGCCACAGAAGAATCGAAACATTCCCGCTGGAGGCCGCCAGGGAGATCCACCGCAGACCGATGATGGCCGTGACATTCAATAAAACAATATCCCGCAAACCCAGTGCCCTGGTCAATTTCACTGTTGCTTGCTTTTCCGGCCCGCTCATTCTGCTGTTGTTTCTACGGTGTATAAAGTATCGACGATTTCCCGGAAACGGCGGACATATTCCGGTGTCGTGCCGCAACAGCCGCCAATAATATTTACACCCGCCGCCAGCAGGGCCGGAATGTGATCGGCGAAAAATTCCGGTGCTTCCGGGTAATGAATTTCACCCGCCCGCATTTCCGGTTGACCGGCATTGGAACGGATGACTACCGGCCTGGCAGTAAATTTCCTCAATTCAACGGCGATCTCAACCATATTCTCAATTCCATTACCACAGTTGGAACCGATAATTTCAGCGCCGCTGTTCTCCAGTCCTGTTACCGCTGCTTTCACACTCACCCCCATGACCGTGAAATAACCTCGGGGCGTTTTATCAAACGTCATCGTCGCCATCACCGGGATTTCAGGGTCCACTGCCTTGGCCGCCTGAACAGCCAGTAACGCTTCTTCCAGACTGATCATCGTCTCCACACAAATAACATCAACACCGGCCGTTACTAGTTCACGAATCTGCCGCCGGTAACCCTCCGATACCGTCTCCGGTTCCAGTTCGCCATAGGGCTTTAACAAACCGCCGGTGGGTCCGCAGGAACCGGAAATATAGGCCCGGCCCTGAACGACCCGTTTTACGGTTGCTACTGCTTTGCGATTAATTTCCTCCGTCTTATCCTCTAATCCGTAAGCGGCTAATTTCAGCGGCGACGCGCCAAAGGTGTTGGTCTGGATCAGCTCCGCCCCTGCTTCCAGGTAATCTCCGGCAATAGTTTCCAGCAGGTCCGGCCGCTCCAGATTGAAAGCTTCCGGGCAACCCCCCGGCGAGAGGCCCTGGTGCATCAGCAGAGTACCAATACCACCGTCCGCCACCAGTGGTTTGAAGTGCGCCAATCGCTTCAGCAGTGGTTCCACTTTAGCCCTAGTTAAAGAATTGTTTTACGCATTCCACTGCCTTGGCCGCATCGTAGGCATAGGCATCCGCGCCAATCTCCCGGGCATAAGCCCCGGAAATCGAAGCGCCGCCGATGATCGTTCTGATTTTACCGTCGAGATTCCGTTCCTGTAACAGCGCCGTTACCTTCTGCATCAGCGGTGTGGTAGTCGTTAACAGCGCGGACATACCGATCACCCCGGCCTGTTCCGCCACGGCGGTATCCACAAACTGTTCCGCCGGTACATTTTTCCCCAGGTCGATCACTTCAAACCCGGCCCCCTTGAGCATGATTCCCACTAAATTTTTACCAATGTCGTGCAAATCCCCCTGCACCGTACCAATCACCACCTTTCCCAGGCCCGGGACTCCGTCCCTGGTTAATAACGGTTTCAGTTGATCCAGACCGGCATACATGGCTTTAGCGGCTAACAGCACATCCGGCAGAAAAATCTCATGCCGCCGGAATTGATCCCCCACCACGTTCATTCCCGCAATCAACCCGTTATCCAGAATTTCCTTGGGGGCTAGCCCCTCCTCAATAGCTTGTTTTGTCAGTGCAAATACCTGTTCATCCTCCCCCGCCTCTAAACTCCGGGCCAGCTGTTGCAATAATTTCATGTTAATCCTGTTTCCTTTCTTCGGCAGTTTCAGGTTCAGCAATCTGCTCCAGGCGTTCCTGGCAGGAGGCATCCCGGCAGGACTGGCAAAACGGATAATGAGCCTGAAATGAATGGATTTCCGCCGGCCCTGCCACCAGCAGGCCAGTTACCGATTTCAACGGCTCCATGAGATAACTGTCATTCAGGGTGATTCCGATTTGTTTTGGTTCCAGGTACCGGAATAATTTTTTCTGACCGCTGATGTGCCAGCCGCAATAACCGGGGCTGTAGCTCAATACCACCTGGCCGGAACTTCCTTCGTTTGGTTGCCATTCCCTGGAAAAATAATGTTCATACTCCCGCACGGCACCGTCTGCCGCCAGGGAAGCCACTGTATCCAGAATGGAACCCAGGGCAAAATTTTCCGCTTTGAATAGCGTTTGAATCATTTCACAGACTTCAGCGCCCATGGTCAGGGCATAGAGAGCCAATTTTTCAGCCCGGGGATAAATCGCTTCCAGCGGTGTTTCAGCAGCATTCTCACCCTCGCCCTTAAAAACAGGGGTAAACTCCTCGATTCCAATTTCCCGGTGCAGACCCACAGGCCCGGAGTGGGTTCTAAACAATTCCCGGGCGTGACTCACCAGGCGCTGAACCTTTTCCGAAACCGGTTTATTCGATGGCACTCCCATTTCCCGGAGGACCTGTTCCGGCGCCGGCTGAATGTCAGTTACTTCAAAGCGGTGTAGCTGGTTCATTCCGGGCGCGGTGGTAATTGAGTCTGTCCGTAGCGCCGTCCCTCCCGCTCCATCAATTGAACCAACTCTTTTTTTATTTCTCCCGCCAATCGTGACGGCTGGTAGCGGGTCAGCAATGTTTCCACTTCCTCATGAGCCCGGTCGCCTAATGACCGGGTGCCCTCTTCCTCCCACCGGGCGCGGTTGGCCCGGTTAATCACCGGTCCCGGGAAATAATGTTCCTCCCGCAGATATTTTCGCGTATGGCTGGAGATCAGTAAATACTCTTCTTCCATCAATTCCTGGAACCGGGGTAGCGCCGGGAAATCCTCCTTCGGCTCAATGCCCCGAACCAGTCGTAATACCATGCCGCAGATTTCATTGTCCAGGACCAGTTTCTCCAGACTTTGACAGCTTTCAAAATCCAGCATCCCCGGACCGGAAATATTGTTAATCCCTGCCAGGGCCGCCAGCGTTGCCCCTATTCCGCTTTCCAGCCCCGCCTGGGCATCTAACTGCTTGGCATCACTCAGGGCAATGTAAGCCTGGGTGGGAATGCCCAGTGATTTCCCAATTTCATTGTAGGCGCAATCCACCATCATCGTTTCAATCGCCCCCATGGGAGTGGTTTCATAGCGCACATCAAAAATCGCCGGGGAGCCGCCATACAACACCGGTGCGCCGGGATTGGTCAGTTGACTGATAACAATCCCGCTCAGGGTTTCCGCCGTATGTTGTACCAGCGTCCCCACTAAAGTCACCGGCGCCACAAATCCGGAGAGCGGCATGGAGATGAATTCCACCGGAATCGAATAACGGGCACAATCCACTACATTCTGAGAAGTGACATCACTCCATTTCAGCGGTGACGTGGGACAACAGGAAAAAACAGTCAGCGGTTTTTCCGCCAGGGCCTGCTCCGTACCCCTGACCGCCACCTGGAAGTTTTTCATGACCTCAAACGACTCCGCCCTGAAGGCTCCCGTTACTACCGGTTTCTCCCCGTAGAGCAAACTTAAAAAAAGACGATAGCTGTCAGCAATATTTTCATGGACCTCCGCCGGGATCAGGGCCGTACTCTGGGAAGCGATGTGCGGCAGCTGGCTGACGACCTTGACATAATCAATATAATCTGTCGTGACTGGTTTCCGGATCTCACCATTATGGTGATCCAGAATATTGATGGCCGCTGAACCGGGAGTAAAGTGAACCTTATCCTCGCTGAAATGATGGGTTTCATTCCCCCGAACGTCGTAAAGCTTGAATGCTGAAGGCACTGTCTTGAGAGCAATCTCAATCATATTGTCTTTAAACACAACTTTGGAGGTATCCAGGTCAACCCGTGCTCCATGCTCCGCCAGCAGTTTTAACACTTCCCGGTTATGAATCTCCATTCCCATTTCGCACAGCAGGCCCCGGGCCTCCGCCACAATTTGGTTAATCAATTGGTTGCTTAAAAATTTTACCCTCGGTCTCATAGTAGAACTCCTTTCACCGGAACAGTTGCGCCGATTGGATGGACAGCCTGGTTACAAATATTTGAACTATTCCTTAATCCCCGCTAGATCCAACATAAAAGCGTATTCCAGAGCCGTTTCCCGGTAACGCCGGAAACGACCGGATTTTCCGCCGTGGCCGGCATCCATATTCATGTGCAGATACAATTTTGAATTCCCGGTCTTCACAGCTCGCAGTTTGGCAACCCATTTTAACGGTTCCCAGTACTGAACCTGGGAATCGAAAAAACCGGAGGTCACCAGCAGATTTGGGTAATCCTGGGCCGTGACATTGTCATAGGGTGAATAGGACAACATATAATCATAGTATTCCTTTTCCTTGGGATTCCCCCATTCGTCAAATTCATTAGTTGTAAGGGGAATACTTTCATCCAGCATGGTGGTTACTACGTCCACAAACGGCACTGCCGCCACTGCGCCTTTGAATAAATCCGGCCGATAATTAATAACCGCCCCGATTAAAAGACCCCCGGCGCTGCCACCCATGCAGAACAAATGCTCCGGACTGGTAAATTGCTGACTGATTAAAAATTCTGCCACATCGATAAAATCAAAAAATGTATTTTTCTTATGCATTACCTTCCCATCTTCGTACCAGGGTCGGCCATACACCTGACTCCCGCGGACATGAGCAATGGCAAAACAGAAACCACGGTCCAGCAGACTCAAACGAACGCTGCTGAAACGGGGATCCATGGTGTAACCGTAAGAGCCGTAACCGTACAACAGCAGATTTCCGTTTCCATTCTTCTCAAAGCCGCGTTTATACACCAGTGAAATCGGAATCCGTTTTCCATCCCGGCTGGTGGCATACAGGCGTTCGGTCACATAACCCTCCAGGTCATAACCACCTACCACCTCGTCACGCTTCAGCAGGACTTTTTCACCACTGTCCATATTATAATCGTACTCCGAACGGGGCGTAACCAGGGAAGTATAAGTGTAGCGAAGCAGGTTCGTATTGAACTCACGGTTCACCGAGATGTTAGCCGCATAAGCCGGTTCACCAAAATCAAGGTAAGTATCAGACCCTGTTTTTTGATTCAAAATCCGTAGTTGGGTCAATCCGTCTTTCCTTTCGCTGAGTACCAGGTGATCCTGAAATACTTCAATCCCCCGCAATTGCACATCTTCACGGTGGGGAATTACTTCTTTCCAGTTTGACCTGTCAGTCTGATTTACCGGCGTTTCCATCAAACGGAAATTCTTAGCCTGCCAATTAGTAACAATGTAAAAACGATCCTTGAAATGTTCGATTGAATATTCATGCTCCTGCCCCCGGGCGGTGAATTGCCGGAAGCGTCCCCCTGGATTATCCGCCGCTAAAATATGGTAATCGCTCACCAGTGTACTGCTGTTCCAGATGATGATATATTGACCAGATTTGGAGCGATAAACTCCAATATAAAATGCTTTGTCCGGTTCAGAATACACTTTTACATCGCTTTGAGCGCTGGTACCAAGTTTATGGCGGTAGATTTCCTCCGAAAGCAACGTGACCTTATTCTTGGCGGTGTAAAAGACAGTTTGATTATCATTGGCCCAGGCCACTGATCCCGTAGTATTGGGAACCGCCGAATCGAGGATTGCTCCAGTCCGGAGGTTCTTGAAATGGAGCGTATAAATGCGCCGACTGACCGTATCCACACCATAGGAGAGCCACTGATTATCAGGACTGATTTCCAATCCGCGCACCGCAAAATAGTCGTGTCCCTCCGCCAGTTCATTCTCATCCAGAATAATTTCCTCAGCGGCCGCCAGACTGCTTTTTTTTCGGCAGTAAATGGGATATTCTTTCCCCGGTTCAAATCGATCGTAATACCAGTAACCGTTGTAATAATAAGGTACGGAACGGTCATCTTTTTTTATCCGTCCAACAATTTCATTGTAAAGCGTTTCCTGAAATGTTTCCGTGTGTTTCAGACTGGACCTGGTGTAATTATTTTCAGCCTTGATATAATCCAAAACTTCCACCGTTTGAGAATCGGGGTTTTCAGCTGTCTTCTGCTCATCCTTAAGACGCATCCAGTAATAATCATCAACCCGGGTATCACCATGGATCGTTATTTCATGGGGATGTTTTTCAGCCACGGGCGGGGTGTCATTTAAAAACCAGGGGAACAGAACCACCAGAAAGAATGTAACCGCTTTCATCTTCGTTTCCTTTCGACAATTTCATTTGGAAGAAAGGAATTTAGACCGAAACAATCCACGAATAAAAGCAGTTGAAAAATCAGGTGATTGCATCAGTTACGCCACAAAGACACAGTTTCAGCGCTGGATTCAGGGTTAGTCCGGGGATTTGTCAGGGTATGCAAGGTTGCACGGAAATTGTACTTTTAGAATCGAATTAAAGAAAGGATTCTACTAATATGAATAAAATTCAGGCATTCATGTTGCGGCACCCTTACCTGAGTATGGGACTGATTCTGCCGTTCACCATGATTTTTACCGTCACTATTTTCTCAGTCCTGCTTAATTTCATTTTACCGGCGCTGTTAGCCCTCTGGCTGGCCGGATGGATTTACGGTTCCATTACCCGCAGGCCCTACCGCCGCTTCTATCCGGAATCATTCTGGTTTTTCCGGTAACTAATCATTGAATATCATATTCCCCCGGCCGTCGATCCCGGAAAAACATTTCCCGGGCCGGGGAGGTTGACACCTCTTCCAGATTGACCTCGGCCATTAAAATAGTTTCTTCCTCCTGGGGAGCCCGGGACAGAACAACTCCCCGGGGATTAGTAATAAACGATTCACCGGCAAACTCCAGTTCAGCCTCCCGCCCAACCCGATTTACCAGAGCACAGAAATAACCATTTTGAAACGCCGCCACCTGGAGTTCAGCTTCATACAAACCGGGAGGCCATTCACCCACCGTTCCGGCCTGGGGGATGATCACCAGCTCCGCTCCCTGGATTCCTAACAGCCGCATATATTCGGGGAAATGCCGATCATAGCAGATGGCCACTCCCACCTTCCCCACGGCAGTTTCATAAACCGGCGCCTGACGGTTACCGGGAGTGTAATAATCCTTTTCATAAAAACAGGTGTAATCGGCAATATGCATCATCCTGGTAACACCCAGCAGTGATCCGTCCGCATCAATTACCGGAGAAGTGTCATAGGTCTGCTCATCCTCTTTTTCGAACAGGTTTAAAACCAGGACAAGGCCGTGTTCCCGGGCTTTGTCGGCAAACAACTCCGTTGTCTTCCCGGGAATGGTCTCCGCCAGATCAAGGAGCGGACCGGAATCCCGGTGTTGGGGATAAAAGGGTGTAAAGGCTAATTCGGCGAAGGCCACCAGTTTTGCTCCGGCTGCTGCCGCACGGTCCACCGCTTCCAGACCCCGATTAATATTCACCTCAATATCGGGAGTGGCAAATTGTTGAACCAGAGCGATCTTCACAATTTTTGAGTTAACCATTTAAACGGAATATACACCCGGTATCCCCCGGGCTTCAAATGCAACTGGTTCCTGAACCTCGTAAAAAGACCGAAAAAGGTCAGTTCAGATAATGTCCGATGTCCCTACTCAACTTCATAGCCTCCCATGCCTTCGTCGGAATTATTCCGTTCCCGCTGTCGACTGAATCGACTGCGATCCTCCATTTTCCCGAAGTTGTACTCCAGCGTGACGTTGAATATCTGACTCTCCCACTTCCGGCTGCTGTTCTGCCGATAATTGAAATCATGGGCGCTGAATTGAAACCGCATGGTATTGAAAACATCATTCAATCGCAGGGAAACAGCCAGCTTCTGATCCAGGAAACTTTTCTTAACCGAGAGACTGGAAAAGGACATGGATTCAATCCGACCGAAGGGAATATCAAATGGCGCCCGGTAGAAGCCCATAAACATGACTTCCGTAGCGGGTAACAGTTTCCAGGTGGCCGTAAAACGGCTCATGAAGCCGGTGGAATTCCGGTCATAATCACTGAATAAATTAGAAGCGTTGATTTCATCCCGATAGACATTGGCATTCATCATCAGGCGGAAATTCCGGTTAAGCGACCCGGAAACGATAAATTCCAAACCGTAGGTCTGCTGCCGATTGGAATTTCCAAAAGTAGTGATCGAGACGCCGTCTTCCTGCACATACTTAAAATACTGAATTTTATCGTTTACCCGACGATAGTAAGTCCCCACCGATAAAGTGCGGCCATTCTTAAAGCGCGAAAAATTCAGCTCAACTACGTCAATATATTCGGGTTTCAAAAAGGGATTACCCATGCGGAAATTCTGGTTATCAGACCGGGAGGGAAATGGATTCAAACGCCGGTAAGAAGGCCGGTTAATCCGCCGACTGTAACTGAACTGCACCTGAAGCAATTGGGGCGGTCCGACCGAAAGTGAAGCGCTGGGGAAAAAACTGGTATAGGGATTCTTAAATTTTTCACCGGTGTTTTTCAATTCCGAGACAGTACTGACCGTCTCCACCCGGCCGCCGGCCTGGTAACCAAAGATTCCCCGGCGACCTGAATACTGGAGATAGACCGCATGAATATCCTCCCGATAAACAAAATGGTTTGACAGCGTATCATTTACTACAAACAGGTTGCCGGTTTCATTAAAATCGTTCAGAACATAGTCATTGTCCACGGAACGCAGAGTTCCTTTATACCCCAGTTCCAATTTTGACTTCCCACCAACAGGATGTACGTAATCCATCTGAAGATTGGTAGTGCCGTTATTCTGATCAGTGTCTGCCAGTTGGCGATTGGGATCCACCAGTCCGTCGTACCCGTCTAAAGCAGTGGTGAGATAGGAACTTTGATTTTTCCGAACGCCGGTGGATTGATTGATGTAACCGGACAGTTTTTGTTTAGGCCGGGAAAATTTCTGGTCATAGGACAGCGTCAAATCAAGACTGTTATTGTCATTATCGCTTTCACTGGTGCGAAAATATTCCCGTTGATCTACGCTGGTTTCAGCAGTATTTATAATTTGATCGCTGGTCCGGTTACGAATATTGTAAGCTGCAACCAAAGCAATTGAGCGATTCCGATCGGGAAACAATTCCAGTCCTGATTTTACAAACAGATTATCCCCTCCCCGGTCGCCGTCAATCCGTTGATCCAGGACGGAAGTGAAATCCGGGAATGTGGTTTCCCGGTAATTGTCACCACTCCGATCACGGGTATCGTAGCGAAAACCAACGTTAGAAAAAAGATTGATTTTGCCCCGCCGAAAGTTGATCTGACCGGAGCTGTTATACCCGCCGTTATGGCCGCCGCCGACATTCAGTTTCCCGTTCAAACCGGCAAACCGGTTTTCCTTGAGCACAATATTGATAATTCCCGCCATCCCCTCGGGATCGTACTTGGCACTGGGATTGGTAATAACTTCAATGTCCCGGATATTATCCGCCGGGATATTATCCAGAATTGCTTTCCGGTCACCACCAGTAAGGGTGGAGGGCTTACCGTCAATTAATACATTTACATTCGGATTCCCCCGCAGACTGATATTTCCGTCAATATCCACATCCACACCCGGGACTTGCCGGAGGGCATCCTCTGCCGTGCCTCCGGTGGTGAGGCTGTTCTTTTCCACATTAAAGATTTTTTTATTAATCGTCTGGGTGAACAAAGGCTGTTCCCCCTCCACTTCTACCGTTTCCATTTCCAGCGCTGTTTGCTGCAGGCGAATCGTACCCAGGTCCTGTTCCACCCCCGCTCCCCGGGGCATGAGGAAAACGGGACCCTTCATTACCTTTTTATAGCCGATGAACTCAATGGAAACCCGATAACGTCCCAGGGGTATTTCAGTAATGTTGAATTCCCCGTTTTCATTGGTAATACCCCCCGTTACAATCGCCTTTGAACGCATATTAATAAGTGCCACGGAAGCATAAGGGATCGGTTGGTTTGAGACGGAATCAATCACAACACCTTTTAAAACACCAATTTTGGGAATCTGGTCCGGATTAAATCGTTGCCCCAACAGAAATCCTGATAAAGTAAAAATTAAAAACCAGCAAGCGCCGGACCGGATTTTGAAAACCATAATTCTTTCCCTGACTTTTATTCTGCTCGATGATCTAATATAGTCTGAACCCGGGTTTATACTTTTGAACCCAGCTTATATTAGACGGAATTTGTGGTCTTAGGTTAAAATTTATTTCATTTACCCCCAAAATATTTTTTGATCCTGTTTGCCGACTGGGTTAACATTCAGACTGAAAGGATTAAATTTCAGCCATGGCTTACATAAAAACGATTAAACCGAAGGAAGCGGAAGGAATTTTAAAACAGGAATATGAAAAGGGCCTTCGGCGATCCGGTTATATATCCAATATCCTCAGGATCATGAGTTTGAGCCCCGCGGCTCTGCGGGATTCCATTCGTCTGTACCTCACAATCATGTACGGAGCTTCGGAATTGTCCCGGGCCCAGCGGGAAATGCTGGCAACCGTCGTTTCCCGGGTCAATCACTGCCACTACTGAACCCAGTCCCACGGGAACGACTTCCGGGATGAAGTCCAGAATAAGGAATTGGCGGAGCATTTAAAACACGATTGGCGCACTACTGATCTGTCAGTTGCCGATAAGGCGCTTTGTGCCTGGGGAGAAAAATTAACCCTTTCGATTAATACCATGGGACCGGAGGATATCCAGACTTTGGAATCCCACGGCTTTTCCCAGAGAGCCATCAGCGATGCCGCCCAGGTGGTCAGCTATTTTAACTATATTAACCGGATTGCCGAGGGGTTGGGTGTCGATTTGGAAGAAAGTTACTGATCTATTCTTTACTGCAGTTTGAGGACAGAGCAGGCGATTTACTCTTCCGCAAGTAACAATAAA
>JBHHUS010000101.1:0-2888 GCA_046861615.1 Fidelibacterota bacterium | reverse complement strand
GGAATCTTGTTTCTGGAGGAGGTGGACGAATACCTCTATGCCTTTGACCGTCTTCTGCACCACCTGCGTACTGCCGGTGTTCTGGATCAACTCCGGGGTCTTATCATTGGAGAGCTGGAAAACGTTACCGACCGGGAACCTTTTCTCGAAAAAACCACCGATGAAATCGTTCTGGACATTTGCGGGGACCTGGAGATTCCCATCATCGCTCACTACCCCTGCGGACACGGGACCCATCAGGCGACCCTGCCCCTAGGAATCCCCGCCAGGCTGGAAGCTGGGAATGGAATTCCAACCTTGACATTACTCGAATCACCGGTAACAGGAGTAGAATCATGTTAAACTACATCTGGTTCGGAATGATGGCGGTGGGAGTCATCGCCGGTGCTATTACCGGTCGCATCGATGAAGTGACCGAAGCGGCCATTTCCATGGCCAAGACAGCAGTGGAAATCTCCATCGGCCTGATCGGAATTATGGCCCTGTGGCTGGGGGTGATGAAAATAGCGGAGGAATCGGGGTTGATCCGGGGTATCGCCCGGCTGCTGCGACCGATTACCATCCGGCTGTTCCCCGATGTACCGCCGGACCATCCGGCCATCGGATCGATCGTCCTGAACATGGCGGCTAATATCCTGGGACTGGGAAATGCCGCCACCCCCCTGGGCTTAAAAGCCATGGAGGAACTCCAGGAGCTGAATCCCCGGAAAGACACCGCCACCAACGCCATGTGTACTTTTCTGGCGATCAATACCTCCAGCGTTCAGTTAATCCTCCCGGCGACGGTGGTGGCACTCATGGGGACGGTTTCCAACCAGATTTTCATTACGACCATTATTGCCACCAGCGTCTCAACGGTCGTCGCCATCATCGCTGTGAAAACCCTGGAAAAAATGAAGCGTTTCAAGGTGGAGGAGCGGGACAATGGTTGAAACGATTTTAAACGGCGTTAATGAAGTCTCCCGGTACATTATTCCACTCCTGCTGATCGGGATCCCCTTTTACGGTCTGGTGGTAAAAAAAGTGAAAGTGTACGAATCCTTCGTGGAAGGAGCCAAGGATGGCTTCACCATTGCCGTGCGGATTATTCCCTACCTGGTAGCCATTCTGGTAGCCATCGGTATGTTCCGGGCTTCCGGGGCCCTGGACCTCCTGTTGCAGCTTCTGGCGCCGGTCTTGAAAGCCATCGGCTTCCCCCCGGAAAACCTGCCCCTGGCTCTCATGCGACCCCTTTCCGGCAGCGGTTCCCTGGGACTGCTTACGGATTTAGTGAACCAGTACGGTCCGGAATCGCTCTTTGCCAAGATCGGCGCCACCATGTTCGGGTCCACCGAAACCACTTTTTATGTCCTGGCAGTCTATTTCGGGTCCGTGGGCATCCGCCGCTCCCGCCATGCCCTGGCCGCAGGACTCCTGGCCGATGCGGCGGGAATCCTTACAGCAGTGTACATTTGTAGACTTTTATTTGGGTAAACTCTTTTCCAAATATTTAATCATTTAAGCAACACCAATTTGCGGCTTTGAGAAAAAGTTCTTTTACTTATATTTGAACGTGCAATTAACCTGGAGATGTATATTCCAGCTGGAACACGCTTTCCATTCCTATCTGTTCCATTCCAAGTGATTTGTTGATACCCGGCAGGTTCATTATGGTTTGTCCAGCTAGAGATCTCCTTGATAACCTCCTTCATAAAATCTCTGTTAAATTATTTCACTTCGTTCAGGTACTTTTCCCCATCGTAACCTGAATAACCAAAATAAAGCGTTTTATCATATCCAATCACGGGGCTTCTAAATACGTTTGACGGTAGTGATGTTTTCCATACAATTGTACCATCTGAACTGCTGATTGCAATGAGATCCGTCGCACAAGCAGTATAAAGTATCCCGTTTTTATCAATTATAATCGGCGACAACGCTTGAGATGACAATTCAATGCGCCATAACTCACCACCGGCATAATCCAAAGCGATTAATTGATCAATTGTTAAAAAATAAATGTGTCCGTTTAAATCCATAGTATAGTAACCGTAAAACAATAACTCAGGAACTCGCCATCGAACCGTACCATCAGGATTCAAGGCAAATAAACCATACGTTTCCAATTCAGGGTTTGCCATGTATTTAGCATCACCTGTTTGACCTGCCTGGATATAAATATTCCCCTGGTTATCAACCAGCGGCATGTCCCCCGTAACAGCACTTGAATCGCCGCTGTCAAAATACCATAATAACTCACCGGAAGTGCTTACGGCATACAGTTGATGATAATTCTTAAAACCGGGCACATACAGGGTATTTCCATCGGGGCTGAGGGCAATGCCTGTATTCCCCTTGCCTTTAAACTCATCTGTGGCGGATAAGGTCCAAAGTAAGGTTCCTTCGGAAGAAAGGGCATTCAGGTTACCGTCCCAGTCGATAAAATAAATCGTCCCGTCTTTTCCCAGGGTAAGTTCACCCATGCCCATGGAAGATTGATGTACATAATGCCAGCGGAGGGTACCATCGGAGTTAAGCGCCCACACATTTCCACCATAAACGTAGTGCGTTGTTTGAAACAAGATCGTTCCATCAGCAGTAATCAGGGGATTTCTTTCGATTTCCTGATGGCTATAAATACTGTCTTTAAATGACCATTTCAATTCACCTGTTTTACTGACAGCATGGAAAACCCAGGATTGACCAATTCCTTCGACACTTTCATAAGAAGAACCAAAATAAATTGTAGAATCGGGACCGATTACAAACGAGGTAAAACCAGCATGGGAAAAGATGCCGTTGAAATGGAGTTTCCAGTTGATCTGCCCTGAAGTCGGCCCGGCGTAATTTGTTCGGCCCGTACCTTGAGCATCGTGGCGATTCATGGGCCAGGGCGTATCGGCTAAAGA
>JBHHUS010000048.1:0-12694 GCA_046861615.1 Fidelibacterota bacterium | reverse complement strand
TGAAAACAGGGTTCGTCTAACAGGTTAACAGCTTGTTCAGTAGACAGCGATGAGGTATTCCCCCGGATTCCTAAAATGGTTTTCCTGAAATGCAGTAAATTCAAGCTGCAAAGGATTAAAGACAAAAGGAGGCACCATGTTAAGCGTAGGCAACCCGGCACCGGAGTTTGAATTACCCGATGCTGACGAAAATCTGGTAAAATTGAGTGATTTCAGGGGGAAAAAGGTTATTCTCTGGTTTTTCCCGAAGGCCAATACCCCGGGCTGAATTATTGAAGGTCAGGGATTCCGGGATGAATTCCAGAAATTTCAGGAAAAGAATACCGTCATTCTAGGTATGAGCCCCGATGCCCCCCGGGCTCAGAAAAAGTTTTCAGATAAATACAATTTTCAGTTTCCACTGCTCTGTGATCAAAGTAAAGATACCCTGAAAGCGTATGAAGCCTGGGGACTTAAAAAGTTCATGGGGCGGGAATACAATGGTGTCTATCGAATTTCGTATTTGATTGATGAAAATGGAGTGATTGAAAGGGCCTATCCCAAGGTAAAAACCAAAACGCACGCCAGGGAAGTATTATCCGACATTGGTTAAGATCGGGGAGTCAGATTTTGAGCCACCCATCTTTGTAAACACGTTCATTCAACCTGTCATCAAGATAGCCCATCATAACGGAATGTCCCTGAATACAGTCAGGTTTATTTCCACCTTTCAGGGCCGTTAAATGGAGGGGGTCCCGGTTCAAGGCTAAAAAGGCTGTATTCTCCGGCTTGACATATAGATGGGGTGGATTCAACTCCTCCAAGCTGGTCCAGTCAAAATCCACAATAAAATCGGTATTGGGATCCTGTTCCGGTAGAGCAATTCGGAGATCGGGGTTTTGACTGGTAATAGCTGCACCGCTGTAAAAGGGCAGGAGTAGCTGCAGAACCACCCAGGCCGTGGAAGTGGGGGGCAGATCCACAAAAAAGGTCAGTTCATTTTCCAGCTTGAGGGCCTGCATAACGCCGTTGGTGTTGACCAGTAAATTGTAGTGACTGAGGCGAATCCCCGTGCCGGCGTTGCAAAGAACCAGCGCTTCCTGGTTCAATTGTGGTCGGTAGGTTGGAATAAATTCTGCCGGTTGTTGCCTGATTTCCCGGAGCAAATCAACATCCTCCGGAACCGTTATTACCGGTGTTGTCAAGTCAGTGGCTAAATTGTAATCTTGATCTCCGGTTATAACTAAAATGGCACCCAGACTCCAAACACCGTGGGCCAGGATCGCTGCTTCGGGAAAGGGCAGTGTTTCCGCTAATACCCGGTCTCCCGGATGGATCTTTTGAGCGGTCAGCCAGTTGGCTGTTTGTTGTACCAGTTGGAAAACACGATTATTGGTTAATCCTGAGTCCACAAAAACGAGCTTTTCTCCATATTTAATGGTTTGACCTTCCACCAGTGAACCGAGGTTGGGGTAAGGCACCATGTATTCAAAAGAACCCACGTTCCCGATCATCTGGGCGGCTGCAATCCGGTTTTCCAGGGAGGTTTTGGGGTCGGTCATCTTAATGAAAGAATAATTTTAAAACTGGCTGGAATGAATCAATCCGGCCGGATTTTACGGACGATTTTGAAAATGGTTTCCGGCCGGGTGTAATAATTTCCGGCCAGACGGCCAACAGGTTTCAATTTTCGGAGATCGATACGTCGTTCATTAATAACGTCGTCAGCCACGTGGAATAACACAATCCTTCCCAGCACTACAAATCCGCTGCCTGGGTTTTTATCCCCTACTTCAATAATCTGGTTCAGCACACATTCGAAACTGATTTTTGCTTCTGCCACCCTTGGGGGTTTTATTTTGATGCCGGAAACAGCCGTCAAACCGGAAATTTCAAATTCATTTATTTCGGGATCGTAGTCAGTAGCGCAGATCACCATTTGATTGGCAAAATTTTCAGAAACGATGTTTACGACGAATTCTTCGGTATCACGGATATTTCGAAGGGTATCTTTGATCTTCCCATCGTAACTCCGGCGCCCCGGGGCAAACATGATTGTCGGCGGATCCGAACAAACGCCATTGAAGAATGAGAAAGGTGCCAGGTTCAGCACTCCGTCTTTCGAAATTGTGGAGATGAAGGCAATCGGCCGGGGCAGGATTGATCCGGTCATCAGTTTATAATTGTCCTTGAATGACTGTTGATCAGGATCAAAAATCATATTAATTCAAAATCAATTGGCAGGGATGTTTTACCCTCAGCGCAGCAATTCCAGGGCCTTGATGAAGCATATATTTTCATCGGCCAGACCGACGGAAATACGGATACAATTGGGCCAGCCGAAAGATTTTAGGTGGCGGACGATGATTCCCATTTCCAGTAATTTCCGGGTGGTACGGGCAGCGGTTTCTTCTGATTCCCAGATAGTGGTTATAAAGTTAGCCGCCGAGGGAATAAAATGAACGGAGAAGCGCTCCATTTCACCGGTGAGAAATTCAATGCCTTTTCGATTGACCTTGATCGTGCGTTCCAGAAATTTATCGTCATCCAAAGCGGCAAAACCGCCCACCTGGGCGGGGAAGGATGGCTCGAAAGGGACTTTTACTTTCATCAGGTTTCTGATCAGGTCTTCATGGGCAAATCCATATCCGATCCGGGCGCCGGCCAGACCGTAGGCTTTTGAAAAGGTACGCAGGGTAATGACATTATCGTAACGATACGTCATGGAATCGGGATAATCGGGCAGCTCCTGACAATATTCATAATAGGCTTCATCTAAAATGATCAACACCCGTTCAGGTACGTGCTGGTAAAAAGCCTCGAATTCTTCCCGGGTGATATAGGTCCCCATGGGGTTGTCCGGATTGGCAATATAAATTATTTTAGTGTATTCGTTAATATTTTCAGCCATGGCCTCCAGGTCGTAACGATGGTGGCGCATTGGTACCCAGTGAATTTTTCTTCCGGAGGCGTTGGCCAGCACTTTAAAACCGATGAATGAATTAGCAGCGGAGACGATTTCATCATCGTTGAGCAAAAAGGTGCGCATAATAGTGGACATGATGCCTTCACTACCAGCGCCCAGAACTACATTATCAATCTTCACCTTGAAACGCTGAGCCAGTTTCGCCCGCAGGTTGAATCCGGTGGCATCGGGGTACCGATGTACAGTGGACATGGCTCTTTTCATGGCTGCCACGGCCCGGGGGGAGGGGCCTAGCGAGTTTTCATTGGAGGCCAGTTTCACCGCTTTTTCCAGACCCAGTTTACGCTGGACTTCTTCCGCTGATCGCCCCGGAGTGTAATTGGCTAATTCTTTAATATAGGCTGGGACTAAAGGCATGGGCTAATCCACGTGTAATTAATATTGCGCCGTCTCCTGAAGAGAACGGATTTCAGGTTTGAGTTCCAAAAATAATCATTATTATTCAGATCAAATTTACAGCCGATCATTGGAAGTTGGGATGAAAAGGATCGGCACTGAACTTTGGGAAAATAAATGAAGATCGAAGGTCCGTTATTAAAAGGGCGTTTTCTGGAGCGCCCGAATCGCTTTTTAACGTTGGTGGAGCTGAATGGTAAAACGGTGGCCAGTCACCTGCCGGACCCCGGCCGTCTGCGGGAGTTGCTAATACCCGGAGCAGAGGTTTTTCTACGCCCGGCTCCGGCTAACTCCGGACGAAAAACAGCCTACTCTACAGTCATGGTAAAACAGAGCAATACCTTGATTTCTCTGGTTTCAGTCCTCCCGAACCGTTTTGTCCGGGAATGTCTTGAAAACCAGCGATTACCCTTTTTGCGAGATTATCGAATTCTTCAAAGGGAAATCCCTTATGAAAATCACCGCTTTGATTTTCTATTGACCGATTCCAGGGAACAACCCTTTTACCTGGAAGTAAAATCGGTAACCTTTGTCAGCGAAGGGATTGCTCAGTTTCCCGATGCCGTGACGGAACGAGGGTCCCGCCATGCCAGAACGCTGGGAGTACTGAGTAGTCGTGGAATTGGGGCGGGGATTCTGTTTGTCTGTCAACGGCCGGATGCTCACGCTTTCCGGCCCATGTGGGAGCGGGATCCCAAGTTTGCCACCGCACTACAGGAGGCTGACCGGTTGGGAGTGAAAATCTGGTGTATCACTACCAACATCACTGAAATGGAAATGACATATTCGCATGAAATACCCGTAAATTTGGCTCCGGTGAAGCTCCAACAGACATCAAATGACACTGCCGCGTAAAATATTTTCAGCGCTCCTTTTGCATTCACAAATTCTGCTGTGGTGGGGATGTGCAGCGGTTGCGCCCCCCGGTGGTGGTCCGGAGGATAACACACCGCCGGAATTAATTTCTGTTATCCCTGAAAACGGTACCCTGCATTTTACCGGGGGAACAGTGCGACTGGAATTTTCTGAGTACATTGCTGAGCAATCCATCTCCGCTGCTCTGCGTGTTGCTCCCCGGTTGGCAACCAAGCTGCCGATCATCTACAAAGGGAAAATCCTTGAGTTTGAATTTCCTGAATCCCTGGAGGTGGATCAGACTTATGTTCTGACCCTTAGCCGGGACCTGAAGGATGAACACAACGTCCCTCTGGCTGAACCGATCCAGATTGCCTTCAGCACCGGCGGAGCCATTGATCAGGGCAGTATCAATGGTCGGGTCTATGGGACCGGGGCGTATACTATCCACCTTTGGAAATCCACCGGAGATGACAGCCTGTTTGCCAGTTTGCCGCTGTACCTTTCAGATACTGACGACGACGGTTATTTTAGGTTTAAATATCTACCGACTGGCGATTTTTCCTTAATAGCGGTGGAGCGTCAATCCGCCGGGCTGGCACTGAATCCCGAGCGGACAAATTACGGGGTGCCTTCTCAACGGAAATACTTTCTCAACAAAAATGGTGTTGTTGAAAATATTAATATTCGTCCCTGGCGGGAACCGCCACCCTTGCGGTTGGAGCGGGGGGAATGGGTCAGCCACCGGTGGGGCTGGCTCTACTTCAGTCGCCCTCTGGAAGAAAACGAGCAAATGGATTCCCTTTTCCTGACGCTGGCGGACGGCAGGATTCTTGAACCGCGGTCATTTGTTGATTATAAAAATCGTAACAAATATTTAATCCTTTCCCCGGATAGTTTGCCGCCTGGTAAAATGACCGTCACCGTAGGAGATATTTATTCTGTCGACAGTCTGGTTTTGAAACGGACTACGCTGGGAATTCGCGTTCCGGCGGAACCGGATACCAGTTATTTAGAATTACTCCACCCCGATACGTCTATTACCCTGAGCCCGGATAAAAACAGCGGTCCACCGCTGTCATTGACCTTTTCCACACCTGTAGTTTTAGCAGATGAACTGACTTTTCCTCTGGTTGCAGGAGATTCAGATACGGTGGCATTGAAATTGGAATGGAAATCACCGGTGTGGGTCGAAATACAACCGGAGACAGGCTGGCAGCCTAAAAAAGATTACCGACTCACCTTAGCTGCGGAAAAAATTAATCCTTTGGCGGGGCGATCGTTTAAGGATTCTGTTGTAACCATTACCATTCACAGTGGGAGGAAGATTGGGTACGGGGGATTGGAGGGAACAATAGCGGATTCTTCCCGTGAGTCTTTGATGACCCTGCTAACCCCGGTGAAAAAAGCGCCCCAGGGATTTACGGCCTTCGTAAATTCAAGCCTGCAATTTCAATATAATGAAATACCTGAAGGATTTTACCAATTAATGTTGTTTGAGGATCGTGATCTGGATGGAGACTACTCCTTCGGAAAGGCTTATCCGTTTCAGCCCAGTGAATGGTTTTACGTTGTCCCCGACACAATTTCAATCCGGGCCAATTGGGATGTTGAATTGGGTCCGATTCAAATAGAGGAACAAACTTTCTAATATGTATTGTTTAATTATGGCCGGTGGGCGGGGAACCCGTTTTTGGCCCTCCAGTCGGCGAAAACGGCCGAAACAGATGTTGGACATTATTGGCTCTAAACCGATGTTGCAGGTAACCGTGGATCGGCTGAAAAAAGTAAAATGTGTTGAGGATATATTCATTATTGCCGGTCAGGAACTGGCACCGGTGATTCGCCGGGAAATCGAAGGAATTAATCCTGAAAATGTGTTAACCGAGCCCAGTGGGAAGAATACCGCTCCCTGCATTGGGTTGGCCGCCCTGTATCTAAGGAAATTGAAACCGGAAGCAATCATGGGGATCTTTCCGGCCGATCATATGATTGTCGGTCACCGGAAATTTGAAAAGGCCCTCCATACGGCCAAGCATCTGGCCAAAAAGAACAGTTTTCTGGTTACCATTGGAATTGAGCCTACTTTCCCGGCAACCGGATATGGTTATATTCAGTTTGATCCCAATAGCGCCGAGGATTATCTCAACGCTTTTAAGGTTAAAACATTTGCCGAAAAACCCCATCTTGTGCTGGCAAAACGTTTTTTAAAAAGTAAGGACTTCCTATGGAATGGTGGAATGTTCATTTGGAAAGTGGCTGCCTTTTTCGATCAGCTTAAGTTGCATATGCCCGATCTGGCAGACCAGTTGAAACGAATTGACCAGCGGTTGGAAAAGAGCAAGTCGTTTGATGGCATCTGGAATCAGATTACTCCGGAATCCATTGATTTTGGACTAATGGAGAAAAGTAATCAGATTTATGTAGTACGGGCCGAATTTCGCTGGAGTGATCTGGGTTCCTGGGATGCCGTTTATGACATATCACCCAAATCTAAAGGTAATAATGTAATCCGGGGGGAAGGATTAGTGTTAGAGGGGAAAAATAATTTTATTCAGTCTAACGGGCGGTTCACGGCTGTGCTGGGTGCGGATAATCTGGTGGTTGTGAATACAGGGGACGCTACCCTGGTGGTACCCCGTGACCGGGTGGAAGAGGTCAAAGGGCTGGTGGAGTATCTGGAAAAGCACAACCGGAAGGACCTGTTATAAGCAGATGGATCGACCGGCAGAAATTTTATATGAACTATTTGAAGAACTGGCAGAACGATTGAATGTGAATCTGGTCCAGGGGAAAGGTGATTTTACCGGGGGACTTTGCTCCGTAAATGCTGAAACCTATATTGTGTTGAATAAAATTCGTCCTCTTGGTCAGCGGTTGCGGATTCTGGCCCGGGAGTTTGCGGGTATGGACCTTTCCGATGTCTATCTTGTCCCTGTGTTACGGACTTATATTGAGGAAACCGGACTGGCCCTGAGACAGGGTGAAGTGGTTTAAAACGCTTGTTTCAAATTACACCTCAGCGTTACACTCCGGCTCTTTATCCTGTCCCTGACAGAAATAAAACTATGAACGAAAACTATTGAATTAAAGGGGAACTGTAATGAAAGAATTTTTATCAGCTGATATTCGGAATTTTGCCGTAGTTGGGCATGGGGCTTCGGGAAAAACTATTCTCGCCGAAGCCATGCTTGCCAGCGGTGGGGAAGTCAATCGCATCGGTTCTATAGAAGCAGGAACTACTGTTTCCGATTATCACCATGATGAACACGATCGCCAGATATCCATTCATTCGACACCGCTCCATACGGAATGGTTGGAGCAGAAGTTTAATTTTATTGATACACCCGGTTACGCCGATTTTACCGGTGAAGCCCTGTCGTCCATTTCTGTTTCCGATATGGCCCTGGTAGTGATTCATGCCGTAAATGGAATTGAAGTGGGAACAGAACGGGTCTGGCGGTTCGCTGACCAGTATGAACTTCCCCGTATTCTGGTTATCAATGGCATGGACCGGGAACACGCCAGATTTGATGAAATCCTGGAAAATGCCAAAAAGCATTTTGGTAATAATGTTTTTCCCATGCAACTACCGGCGAATGCTGGTCCGGGTTTTAATCAGGTGATTGATGTTTTACGGCGAAAATTAATGACTTATTCCACCGACGGAAGTGGTCAATACAAGGAATCGGATCTGCCGGCTGACTGGACCGGGAAAGTGGATAAACTTCACGAAGCATTAATTGAGTTTGTGGCAGAGTCAGATGATTCGTTACTTGAAAAATATTTTGAGCAGGGAAACCTTTCGGAAGAAGAAATGCGTGGAGGGCTTCACCATGCGTTACAAAACCAGATCTTTATTCCGGTGTTTTGCACAGCTGCTAATCAGAATGTGGGTGTGTCCCGGCTGATGGATTTTATCGCTAAATATGGCGCTTCCCCGGTGGACCGCAAAGCTGTTAAAGCCAGGGCGGTTCCCTCCGGCAAGGAGGTAGAACTCGCCCTTGACAGCAAAAATTCAGTCGTTTATATCTTTAAAACCATCAGTGAACCCCATGTGGGTGATTTATCCTTTTTTAGAATCTATGCCGGTCAAGTGACTACCGGTATGGACCTGTACAACAGTTCCCGGGGAAAGAATGAACGCTTTGGTCAAATGTACCTCATGAATGGGAAAAACAGGATCAGTGTCAATACCATGAATGCAGGTGATATTGGCTCGGTAGTGAAACTGAAGGATACGCACACTGGGAATACGCTCTGTTCCCAAGGGAATCAGGTAGAAATTCCGGGAGTTCAGTACCCCAATTCAAATATTCATATCGGAATTCGGTCCAAGGCCAAGGGCGACGAAGAAAAAATTGCTACCGGTCTGGCTACTCTTCATGAAGAAGATCCGACCTTTGTTTATCATGTGGATTCAGAACTGAAACAAACGGTCCTTTCCGGTCAGGGAGAATTGCATTTACAGGTTTCCCTGTCACGGTTGAAACGCCGCTTTAATGTAGATGTGGAAACATTTCGACCGCGGATTCCTTACCGGGAGACGATCCGGAAAAAAGGAACATCAAAATACCGTCATAAGAAGCAATCAGGTGGCGCCGGTCAATTTGCGGAAGTGTGGATGCGGATGGAACCCAAAAAGCGGGGTGAGGGTGTGGAATTTACCGAATCTCTGGTGGGACAAAATGTTGACCGGGTTTTTGTTCCGTCGGTGGAAAAGGGAGTCAATGCCGCCTGCCAGGAAGGTGTAATGGCCGGTTATCGTGTAGTGGATCTGAAGGTTGAATTTTACGATGGGAAACAGCATCCGGTTGATTCCAAGGATATTGCTTTCCAGATTGCTGGTAAAGAGGCCTTCAAAGAAGCCTTTTTATCAGCCCAGCCGTGTCTGCTGGAACCGATTCTGAACGTTGAGGTGAGAGTTCCGGAGGAATATATGGGAGATGTCATGGGGGATATTTCCAGTCGCCGGGGGAAAATCATGGGCGTGGATACAGAGGGCGCCTTTCAGCTGATCCGGGCTCAATTGCCCCAGAGTGAATTGTACCAGTATTCCACTACCATTCGATCTCTCACCGGGGGGCGGGGTATTCATTCGGAATCCTTCAGCCATTACGAGGAAGTTCCCCGGGAGATGGAGCAAAAGATTATTGCGGAAAGCAAGGCCGCTAAAGAAGAATAAGCTGACTAATCCGATATACGCTGATGAAACTACCGTTACCTGCTGCCACTAATGAGTGAATTGTCAAAACTATGGGCTCCCTGGCGAATCGAATATATTCGGGCACCCAGGGAAACAGAATGCATTTTCTGTGTCAAGAGTCAAGATGACAATGACCGGGATAATCTGGTACTCTACAAAGGAAAACAGGCCTTTATCCTGATGAATTTATTTCCTTATAATAACGGTCACCTGATGATTGCACCGTACAAGCACGTGGAAACTACTCGGAAACTGGATCGGGATTGCCTTCAGGAGATCATGATTCTGGCTGATCTCAGTATGGAAGTAATTGAGCGGGAAATGCGCGCTCAGGGTTTTAACTTCGGAGCCAACATTGGCAGTGTTGCCGGCGCCGGAATTGAAGAGCATATCCACTTTCATCTGGTACCGCGGTGGACCGGGGACACTAATTTTATGCCGGTCATTGGTCATTCTAAAATACAGGTAGAAGGGTTGCAGGAATGCTATGACAACCTGAAGCCACATTTTGATAAGTTTCAAATTGGAGAATAAAAGCGATGTTACCCTTTGAACATTCCTGGCTCCCGTTTATTTATTTGTACGGACTGGGCGGTATTCTGTTTATACTGGGGATTATTATTACCCACCGGGCCACTGCACTGGACCTATCCCGACCCAAACATCGTATGTGGATGGTAATCTTGATTTTTGGTTTTGTTTGGTATTTTTCGATTCACGGCCTTTTAAATCTGGCTGCAATGGATTACATCCAGCCCAGGACCGTTCTGTTAATTCTGATTCTGATTGCCGCAGTCTTTAGCGTTTATTTACGGATTGTTCTGAAGAAACTGCGGAAGGGGGCATAATGGAAGGCGCAGCTCTGCATCAGACGTTTCACAGTATCGGTTCCTCCACCGATTGGATCGTAATGGTGGTCTATTTCCTCGCCATTATGTTATTCGGCAGCTATTTTGGCCGTTACACCCGCACTACCTCCGATTTCTTCTTCGGCGGGCGCCGTTTTGCCTGGTGGCTGATCACCATGTCCATCGTGGCCACTGGTGTTGGTAGTCACAGTTTTGTTAAATATTCCGCTAAAGGTTTTGAGCACGGCATTTCCTCTACAATGACTTACATGAATGACTGGTTTTTTATACCTTTCTTCATGTTTGGCTGGTTGCCGATAGTAGTGTATTCCCGTGTTCGTTCGATCCCGGAATATTTTGAGAAACGGTTCAGTCCCTCTGCCCGTTTCCTGGCAACCATTTTGTTGCTGCTTTACATGATCGGGTACATCGGCATTGGTTTTCTTACCTTGGGGAAAGCATTAATTCCCATGTTACCGGAATCATTTCAATTATTGGGTTCAACCGTTGATATTACTCTTATGCGGGCAATCATCGTGATTGCCATCATCACCGGGATATACATTACCTTCGGTGGTCAAACGGCGGTGATTTTCACCGACCTGTTACAGGGCTTTATTCTCCTGTTTGCGGGATTAATGTTGTTTGCCCTGGGACTGGCCTTTCTGGGAGGGTTCGATACGTTCTGGAATTTACTGCCTACGGCCTGGAAGCTGCCGTTGGCGAATTTCAATAAACCACCTGATTTTAATTTTGTCGGCATTTTCTGGCAGGATGCCATTGCCGGCTCAATTGGCTTTTTATTCATGAATCAGGGTCTGTTAATGCGTTTTATGGCCTGCCGGAGTGTGAATGAGGGCCGGAAAGCGGCGGCAGTGAATATTTTGGTAGTACTGCCCATTTCGGCAATCGTAGTGGGGAATGCCGGCTGGTTAGGTAAGGCGATTTCCATGGCCAGTCCTTCAATTATTCCTCCCAATACTTCCCCCGACCAGATATTTGTTGTGGTTGCTAACGTAGTGGCTCACCCCGGTGTTTTCGGTTTTATTATGGCGGCCCTGACAGCAGCACTCATGAGTACCGTGGATACCCTAATCAATGCTACCGCTGCCATCTTCATTAATGATGTATATCGTCCCATCAAATTATTCTTAAAACGAACTGCCGGGAAACCGGAAGAAGTGGAGCACCGGGAGCTGGTCATGGCCCGGTTCAGTTCGGTGGCAATTACCGCCCTGGGTGTTTTAGCAGTGCTGGCGTTTAAAAATTTCCCCACCGTTTATGAGGCGCATGGTTACTTTCACTCCACGCTGACACCACCTTTGGTAGTAGCCATTTTCCTTGGAATTTTCTGGAAACGATTCACACCTGCTGCTGTCATTACCACCTTTTTAGGCGGTGTGGGTCTTATGATTATGGGGGCTCGCTATCCAGGGATTTTAATTGCGCCCTTCGATCATGGTATTACCATGAATCCCACCCATCCTTACTCCTATATCCGCGCGCTCTATAATATGCTGGTTTGTGGTGGTGTGGGTGTTTTTGTCGGAATTACATCTTCCTGGCAGAAAGCGCTTGTGAACAGGCTGGAGAGCCGCCCTTCCGCTGGTTCGGTATTCATGGGTATGGCAACTGTTTCGGGCCTGTTATTCCTGCTGCCGATTCTGAATGTAGCCGGGCTTCCGGTACAAATGGTTATGGTTACAGGACTGATTCTGATTCTGCCATTGGTTGTGACCCATTACGTGGACTACGACGAAGAGAAGGCTACAAATGGATTGATCACTGCCACTATTACCAATGCCCGCCGCGCTTTCAAGGGGGGCGAGCCCAATGATGAAGTGGGTGAAAAAGTTCCTGTGCAGTGGAAACTCAAACCGGGGGATGAAGACATAATTCATCTGGCCGACGAAGATTTGAAAAAGATGAAAGCTAACCCCGGAGATCTGGTCTATCTCTGTGATAAACGGAGTTGGCTGGGAGGCCTGAAATCCATTCACTCCCGGATCGGAGAACCCCACGAGGAACCGGGAGTAGTATATATTACTCAGAATCAGGTCCTGAGCGGTATGTTTGTGAAAAATCGCGTTCTATTGGCAGATAAAGAATTGTAGCTTTTCGATTCGGCGAGATTAGTACTAAATTCGCCCCCCGTTTAATAACTGGAATTATTCCGGAGTAGCTCAGTTGGTAGAGCAGGTGGCTGTTAACCACTTTGTCGGGGGTTCGAGTCCCTCCTCCGGAGCAATAAGGCTAGTATTGTAACATCTTTTTATAATGCCTGGCAGTCACGGTTGATGATAATCAGTAATCTGGTAGATCGGGGGTTCCCTGCCCGACTGACTGCGTCAGCGGTCAGGCGGGGAGTTCCTCCTCCGGAGCCACATGATAAACGGACATGGATTTTTCATGTCCGTTTTTTAT
>JBHHUS010000047.1:0-12697 GCA_046861615.1 Fidelibacterota bacterium | reverse complement strand
TTAATTGAATAGACTAAACTTTTTGTACCCGGGAACCCCGAGGCGTATCCTTGATAATCCAACCTGACTTTAACAGTTTATCCCTTATATCATCCGCTTCCTGCCAGTCCTTCTTTTTGCGGGCAACCTCCCTCTGCCGAACTAATGCCAAAATAGACTCCGGTACCGTTGCCTCGGTAGGTACAATTTTCATGATTTCATCGACGGCCGAAATAAAGTTCAAACTCTTTGCAGCTTCCACCGCTGAAAAATCCCCTTTATCCAGAGCTAAATTGGTTTTCCGTATCCATTCAAAAAATATCGCCAGGGCTTCCGGTGTATTTAAATCATCGTCCATTGCCGCAATAAATTTTTCAAAATCAGAAGGAAATTCATCCACAACTGATTTTTTATCTGTTACTGTCTCCAACCTGGTTATTAATTCCCCGATCCGCCGGATAGTTTTAAATGCTTCCTTTTGTTTGTCCGGTGAAAATAACACTTTTGAGCGATAATGAGCGCTCAGTAAAATGAAACGGATAGTCTCGGAGGTCATCCCTGTTTCAAATAAATCCCGGATTCCAAAAAAATTCCCTAGTGATTTACTCATTTTACCCCCCTCTACCACTAAATGCTCAGAATGAAGCCAGTAATTAACAAACGTTGAATCAGTGGCACAAATGGTTTGAGCAATTTCATTTTCATGGTGGGGAAACAGATTATCGATTCCACCGCAATGAATGTCAAAATGGTTACCCAGATAAGCCGTGGACATGGCAGAACATTCAATATGCCAACCTGGGCGGCCTGGTCCCCAGGGGGAATCCCAGTAAATATTACCATCCTCTTCTTTCCAGGCTTTCCAAAGTGCAAAATCCTGAGGTTTACTTAAGTCATATTCATCATTACTGACCCGCTCTGTTATCTTCTGTTCGGAGAAATCCAGTTTTACCAACCGGCCGTATTCTTGATAAGCATCAATGGCAAAAAATACCGATCCGTCCTTCATAACATAGGCAAATTCCTTATCGACCAGGGACTGAATCATGTCAATCATCTCCTGAATATGAGCTGTAGCGCGGGGGTAATTGTCAGCCGGTAATATTTTTAAACGCTCCAGATCCTTAAAAAAGTGATCAGTATATTTTGCGGTAATTTCAGCCAACTTTACATCCTGCCCGAGGGCTTTGCGGATGGTTTTATCGTCCACATCGGTTATATTCATTATATGATGGACTTTAAATCCGCGAAAGATTAAATAACGTTTTAACAAGTCTTCAAATAAAAACGTGCGAAAATTACCAATATGAGCCACATCATAAACCGTTGGGCCACAGGTATATAATCCCACTTTTCCCGGTTTCAACGGAATAAAAGGTTCTTTCTGCCTGCTTAAGGAATTATAAAATTGGATTTGCATGTTTTGAGTCAGCGGACCTTAAATATTTACGATCGATATGCAATGCAATAGCCTGCTGAATGGCGTCAATTCGAATAACAAATTTCTCTGACCCCTTCACCCGTATAACCATTCCCCGGGCTCCTTTCATGGGTCCTGCAATTACTTCCACTTCATCACCAACAGAAAAATATTCGGTCGCTTCCAGGGTGTAACCACCTTCCAAAGCCATTCTTATGGATTCAACGACTTTATCCTGAATTATGGCAATTGTCCCATTAAAACGTACAATGCTGCTGACACCATGGGTCTGCAAAACAAAGATGGAATTTTTCAACTCAATTTTGGCGAATAAATAGCTACTGAAAAGCGGTAATTCCACCCATTTTGTACGGTCGCTCCACTTGCGCTTCTGTTTTACTAGAGGTAAATAGGCGGTGATTCCTTTCTTCACTAATTGCTCACAGGCAACTTTTTCAGCCCGGGGTTTGGAACGAACCGCAATCCAGGATTCCATCAGTTTCGAAGAGCCTCTTTAATAATTCTATTTACCAGTGTTTCAAAAGAATACCCGGCAGCCATTGCTGCTTTGGGAACCAGACTGGTGGCAGTCATTCCCGGCAGAGTATTGGCTTCTAAAAACCACGGTTGGTTATCCTTTGCCAGCCGGAAATCAATCCGGGCGTAATGCCGACAGCCCAGCAACCTGAATATCTGTAAAGCCTGATCCTGAATCTTTTTAGTGGTTTCTTCTTCAATCCCTGCCGGACAATAATACTGACTCAACCCCTTCTTATATTTACAGGAATAGTCATAAAGTTCATGGGAAGGAATAATTTCCACAATTGGTAATACCTCATCACCGATAATACCGACCGTTATTTCTCTGCCGGCAATATATTCTTCGATTAACAGGTCGTTCCCATAGTTCAATGCTTGTGTAACAGCATTAGCAATTTCACTTTTTTCACGGACAATACTTAATCCGATCGTGCTGCCCTGGTCATTTGGTTTTATTACGACAGGAAATTGAAACCCGGATAACGCGGAAATTATCTCCCCTTTTTTAAAATATTTCCAACGGGGTGTTTTGATTCCCTCCCGGGCTACCAGCATTTTACTAAGGTGTTTATTCATACAAACAGCGGAGGCTTCATTGTTTGAACCGGTATAGCGCTTCCCCAGTGATTCCAGGAAACCGGAGATTACACCATTTTCACCACTTCCACCATGGAGGGCATTGAATATAAGGTCAGCCTGTTCCAACTCAGGTAAAAGCGGCAGAACCGATGATTCAAAAACTAATGGGATGACTTCAAATCCCAATTTTTCAACTGCCGAAACAACAGCTTTACCGGTTTTTAGAGAGACTTCCCGCTCGTCAGAATTTCCACCCATTAAAACAACAAGCTTCATTTTCCACACTCCCTCAGGATTATTTCAGCACCAGCCAGTAAATTTTCAGCGATGAAGGTCGGTCGGGAACGGTTTTTCAAATCTACTAATGTCTGGCGTCCTTTCCCGGTTAAAACAAGCATTGTATCCATATTCAAATTTACTCCCGCCTCAATATCAGAACCAGCATCACCGATCATCAGGCAATTTTCTAAATCGATGGCATAGTCCCGGGCAGCCTGAAGAAACATCTTAGCTCCCGGTTTGCGGCTTTCACAGGCCCGTTCAGGGTGGTCCGGACAATAATAAATATTCAGTAAATTGATGCCCTGGCGTAGGAATTCTTCCCGAATGAATTGATGTATTGCCTCCAAAGATTCCTGTTTTATTAGACCACGTCCGATACCAGATTGGTTAGTAACTATACAAAAGCGGAATCCCGCCTCTGCCAATGTCTCTAAAGCCGGTAAAGTGAAATCAAAAAACTGAAACTGGTCCAGAGACTGGATGTAGCCAGGATCCGGATTCAAGGTCCCATCCCGGTCCAGAAAAATAGTATCATAGCGTTTCATTCGGTAATATGTCTTCCGGAGATATCTTTCAAATGGAGTGAACTACGGAAAAAATAAATTGCTCCGATAATAACCAGTGGTATAAAACCAACAGCATGAATGATGACAGCAAAAGCCTGTGACTCATATAATCCAGTGTTGAACAAATTGGTCAAAATATAAACTGCGGTGGCGTGATAGGTGCCAATATATCCTGGAGCAGCAGGAATTGACACAGCCAGAGAAGTTGTAATTAAAACAATCCCTACTCCGATGGGTCCCAGGTCAAGATTAGTCGCTTTCACCGTAGCGAAGATCATTATATAGTAGATCAACCAAAGAAAAATCGTGTGGATAATGATCTGTCCTACATGTTTGGTTTGCCGTATGGCGGTAAGTCCTTCCATCAAACTTTTAACCAGAACGAATATTCGGTGAAACAAGGATATTTTAAACAGTTTCCAGCGCCCAATTTTTTCCATGAAATCAACCGGTGCAAAGGCCAAAAAAATGAAAAATCCCAGTATACCGGTAACTACAACAACCAAGGGTATCAAAATTCCATTACCCCAGTTATTGTAAGGATAAAAAATCGAGAATAAAATGATCATGCCAATCAAACCGACTACATCTAATATCCGTTCCAGCATTATCGTCCCAAAAGCAGCTGTAGCCCGGACATCGGTTTTTTCTGAAAGACTATAAGCCCGCAATACTTCCCCTAACCGGAAAGGTAAAACGCCATTCCCGAAATATCCAATCATGGTCGAACTAAATAGGCGAGTAAAGGGAATAACTTCAATTGGTTCTAATAAGATCTGCCAGCGTTCAGCACGAACCGCTACACTGAATACGATTAGCAGGAGACTAATTAAAATGTACCAGACATTTATCATTTTTAAATGAAACAGCAGTTCGGAAAATTCAACTTTACGAAAGGCATAATACAGCCCGGCAAAACTGATAATCAGACTGATGACGAGTTTTAACAGCTTATTCACGCAGATCAATCACTTCTAATGGTTGCGGATTGAAAGAAGAAAACAATCCCGGCGCTTCAATCGTCTTAAGCGAATTTATTTCGATTTCCAGAGATTGATCAGGTCCGTTACGGACAATAATTTTTTCCGGAATCCCAGTTGGATTATCAACAAACAGCGAGCCGGAAATTCCGATTTCAGGGATCGAAAAATCCAATTTTCCATCTTTTTGATCCTCTTCAGTAAATAGGTATTGGTCAAAATCGCCCTTCAACAAATCAAATAAACTGAATTCCCCCTCCACAATCTCATCGATAATCAATTGCCTGGTTCGTTTATTCCAGGTTTGAATCATTTTTCCATCCACAAGAATTGACTCCTCCTTCGAATCGAAAATATATCTCCCTGAATCAACAATTTCGAAATTGCCCCTTTCTACGGAAGATTGATCGAATTGTTTCTGGATTATTTTGATGGAAAGAATTACGCCTGGTTTGGCCGTAAGTACTGCTTTTACTTTTTCCACCAAAGAAGGTGTTTGTCCGAATACTCCCGGAGCCAGGAGTAGCAAAATTGACAGGAAACGTAACAACATGAAACTAGGGCTTTAAACTGTCCAGGTATGATTCATCCACCAACACTTCCCGGGCTTTACTTCCGGTGAAGGGACCGACAATTCCTGCCTGTTCCATTTCATCGATTAACCGGGCGGCTCGGGAATACCCGATTTTCAACCGTCTTTGTAGCAGGGAAATTGACCCCTGCTGGTGAATGACAACCAATCGGACAGCTTCATCAAATAAATCGTCAAAGCCGTTCATATTTCCTCCCACTCCGGGCGCGCTGACTGTGGCTTCGCGAACTCCGGGAAGTACCAGTTCTTCCGCTTTAGGTTGATGAGCAATATGTTCCATCACCGCCTCAATTTCCTCCAGAGATAAAAAGGCGTTATGAAGACGGATCGGTTCTGAAGAGCCGTGGCCCAGGTACAACATATCCCCCCGGCCAATGAGCTTTTCAGCCCCGGATTGATCAATAATGGTACGAGAATCAATTTTAGTGGCCACCTGAAAAGCAATTCGTGACGGGAAGTTGGCTTTAATAACACCGGTGATCACATCAACCGATGGCCGTTGTGTCGCCACGACCAGATGAATCCCCACTGCCCGGGCCAGTTGGGCCAATCGGGCGATCGGTGCCTCCACATCCTTGGCATTAAGCATCATCAGATCAGCCAGCTCGTCGATGACTATAATGATGTATGGCATTATCGGTTCACCGCGACTTCTCATTCGGGCATTGTATTCATCGATATTCCGTACAATTTCTTCGGCCATGACATCGTATCGGTGTCCCATTTCCCGTTCCACCGCCCGGAGGGCTAAAACTGAATTTTCCGGTGTTGTAACAATCGTCTCGTCAATATTTTCAATTCCCAACATATGGTAACCCTCCAGTGCCCGGTAGAGCGTCATTTCCACTTTCTTGGGATCAATAATAACAAATTTAACTTCATTGGGGGAAGCCCGGTAAAGTAGGCTGGCCAGGATTGTATTGATGCAAACTGATTTTCCCGATCCCGTGGTCCCGGCAATCAAGAGATGGGGCATTAATGTCAGGTCTAAAATGGCAATCTCACCAGAAGTGGTTTTTCCGATGGCCAACGCCAATTTCGATTTAGCGGTGGCAAATTTTTCAGAGTTAATAATTGATTTAAAATAAACGATATCCGGATTCCGATTGGGTATCTCAATCCCCACTGACGATTTCCCGGGGATTGGGGCGATCACCCGAACCCGGGAAGCTTCCATAACCCGGGCTAAATCATCTGACAAAGCAACAAATTTATTCACCCGGACACCTTCAGCCGGTTCCACTTCAAACAGCGTAATAACCGGCCCCGGGCTTACATTGACAACTTTCCCCTCTACACCAAATGTTTGTAGTGATTGCGTAAGAAAATTGGCCCGATCCACCAGTTCCTCACGACTCATCCCCCCTTGAATATTCAACTGCTGATTCAATATATCAGGAGAAGGGAGCTGGTATTTACGCCGCGGCGCCTGACGCTCTTTTACATCATCCAGATTTATTTCCTCCTCCTTTACAATTTCGCCCACGGCCAGATTTTCATCGATATTACCTTCACTACTGCTTTTCGTCTCCGTTGTTTCTGCTGGTGTTTCGGTTTCTTCAAATTCCTCGTTCACCGGTTCGGTTTCGTGTAATGAAACCCCCGGTTGATCCGCTCCGGCCAAGTCTGCTCTCCCGGCATCCTGAGGTTCTGTCATTACCTCCTTCGGACTAATTGTCTCCATTTCCCGTTTTCGTTGAGCATCAATTTTAGCTAATAAATTTTCCGTATGGGATCGTTTTTCAGTCTCCTTCTTTTTCTGGTTCTGTAACAATCGCCAACGATCTAACCGTTTCTTGATATGGTTACTAAACCATTTAAAAGGCGTATAAAAACTGAGTGAAAAATAACCTCTGATCAACACCAGCCACAGAGCAACTAATAAAATTCCGGCGCCAATGGCACCCAGGAAATCATGGAGTAATTGCGCCAGAAGTCCGGCCCCCAGACCACTGAATTTGAATATGGGATGGTCCCGCCAAATCTCAACTAATCCAATGGACGTTGAGGCCAAAAGAACCGCTCCCAGTAAATAGCCGGTAAAACGACCAAGAATAGTTAATTGCTTCTGACTGAAAAACCACCATCCCCAGACGATACCAACTAAAGGAATAAGAAAAGCAATATAACCCACACCCATTTTAATAAAATAGTAGGCAATCCAGACCCCCAGGATTCCCATGGGGTTTTCCACCTGTACGTTGGGAGAAATACCAGGGTCTTCGTTAGGATGATACCCCAATAGACTGGTCAATACCAGTATAAAAACAGCCATTGTCAGAATCCCCAGAATTTCCAGGCGGCGTCCCTTCATCGATACAAATCTCCATGGGACTCACACAATTGATCGTACCAGGTTACAAAGGTGGCAATTCCTTCTTCAATATGGGTCCGGGGATGATAATCCAGCCGCCGGGTCGCCCGGGAAATGTCAGCATAGGTCAGCTTTACGTCACCGAGTTGGAATGGCTGGCGACTTAGGTGAGCTTCCATCTTAGTGGTTTGACTAATGATATTGACTAAATCGGACAATTTTACCGGTTCTGAGTTTCCTAAGTTGTAAATGATGAATCGATCCTCAGCAATCAAGGCGTTTAATATACCAATAATGATATCATCAATGTAGGTATAATCCCGGGCGCTGGCGCCATCGCCGAACAGAGGGACAGGATGCTGGCTCCGGATGAGCCGAACAAATTTATGAATTGCCATCTCGGGTCTTTGCCGGGGACCGTAAACGGTAAAAAAACGTAAGCAAGTGATTGGAATTTTGGTCAAGTAATGATAAGTGAAACATAAAATTTCACCCATTTTCTTGGTGGCACCATATGGAGATACCTGCTGATCAACATTATCATCTTCATTAAAAGGTGTTTTTTTATTATTACCGTATACCGAAGAAGAGGAGGCAAAAATGAATTTATCCACAGATTTGTTTTTCATCACTTCCAATAAGGTCTGGGTTCCCCGGATATTGACATCCGTATATAATGGGGGATTTTCCACGGAGGGACGAACACCGGCCATGGCCGCCAGATGGATAACATATCCAATATCGAATTTTTGAAATAAGGAATCCAGGCAGTCCGGATCGCGAATATCTCCTTCAACAAAATTGAATTTTTCATATTCAAAATGCGTCCGCTGATTCAGACGTTTAATCTCAGGATTATAAAAGTCATTTAAATTATCCAGGCAAATTACAGTATTACCTTCCTGCAGTAAATAATCGATTAGATGAGAACCAATGAATCCGGCACCTCCGGTTACCAATATGGGTCGGGGAAAATAATAATTCATAAAGTTATACTTTAAGTATGGGCTGTACCGTTCCTGTAAAACGGTGGACTAACAACAATTGAATGATAATTTTTCCCTCTAATATCGATGGATAATTCTGTATCTCGTTTTGCAAATTCTTTAGCAACATAACCCAGGGCGATTCCTTTATTTAAAGAAGGAGATTGGCTTCCACTGGTAACAAAACCGACTTCAGAGTCATTATGAAAAATACGATATCCTTTGCGCGGAATTGCCCGATCCAGCATTTCCAGACATACCAGCCGGCGTTTCAGATTTTCCCTGGCTTTCAGTATTGCTGCACGACCAATAAAATCACGTTTGTCCAACTTAGTAATCCATCCCAATCCGGCCTCAATCGGATTGGTAGTTTCATCAATATCATTGCCATAAAGACAATATTTCATCTCCAGGCGCAGGGTATCCCGACAGCCCAGGCCTACCGGTAAGATATCAACTTCCAAGCCTATTTCCATGATCCGGTCCCAAACAGTTCCAACATGATCGGGGCTGGTGTATAACTCAAACCCCAGTTCACCAGTATAGCCTGTTCGGGCAAGAGTCACCTGTACACCCTGAATATCGACTGTTTTAAACCAGTAGAATTCCAATTCATCCAGCGAAGCATCCAATACTTTTGTCAAAATTGCCCTTGATAAAGGCCCTTGCAAGGCAATCAAACCATAATTGCTACTCTCATCCGACAGTTTCACTCCGGGAATTTTATGCGCAGCCAGCCAGTGAAAATCTTTTTTAATATTGGCAGCGTTTACCACTACCATGAAATGCTCAGGGTACCGGTAAATGATGAGATCATCAATAATCCCACCATCCTCATTACACATGGCGGAGTATTGGGCCTGCCAGACGTGAAGATTCTTAATATTATTAATGGTGACCCGATCTAAAAAATTTTCAGACGCTGGTCCGGAAATAATGAATTCACCCATATGACTCACGTCGAAAAGACCGGCTTTTTCCCGTACTGCCCGATGTTCATGAATAATGCCGGAATATTGGATCGGCATCAAAAAGTCCGCAAAGTTTACCATTTTTGCACCCAGGGCAAGGTGCTTTGAATACAGGGGTGTTTTAATCATCAGATTGTTTTAATCCAGGTTGTCAGCAGAAAAACTAATTCTCAAAATAGTCTTTTAACTTGGCTAACCCCTCGCGAATATTACTGACATCGATACCGGAATATGCAAATCGAATAAAGAATTCATTTTCATCAACCGTAGGCCGACCAAAATGATTCCTGGTGCAGAAAGAAACACCCGTATTTTCCAAAGCACCAACCTGAAGTTGATCGATTGTTGAGAATCCCTTTCTTTCCATTATTTTCGTCACGTTTGGGAACAGATAGAAAGTGCTGTTGGGGGCCGTAATCTGAATTCCATCAATAGCATTCATGCCTTCCACAGCGGCATCCCGGCGCGCTTTCAATATTGAAAGAATCTGGCGCGGGCCTTCCGTTTCATTGACCAATGCGTCCACCATCGCCCATTGAATGAAATGATTGGAACAGGATTCAGCGTTGACGTTTAACCGGGAAATGACCTGGATAACTGCTTTCGGGCCAATGGCGGCCCCAAGACGCCATCCGGTCATGGCATATTTTTTTGAAAAAGTATACAAAACAACAGTCCGCTGCTGCATACCGGGTAAATTCACAATCGACCGCGGGTCTCCCCCGTAACGGATTTCATAATAGGCATCATCGGAAAGAATCCAAAGATCATTTTCCAAAGCTAGATCGGCCAGGGCTTCCATTTCTGCCTGTGATGATTCAGCACTGATGGGATTCTGGTAATTATTATAGATCAAGATACGCGTCCGGTCGGTTATTTTAGATTTTAACTCATCCAGATCAATATCGAAACCTGATTCTGTTTCAATATATCGATAAGGTACTGCTACTCCCCTTTGGAATTCAATCTGGGATTCATAAATCGGATACCCGGGATTGGGGTACAGAACTTCATCACCGGGATTCATCACTGCGGCCAGAAATTTTCCAATCGTTGGTTTTCCCCCCGGTTGGATGGAAACATTCTCTGCCTGGTAGGATACCCCCCGCCGGGTACTTACATCTTCAGCCAGGGCAGTCCGGAGCGGTAAAATTCCTTCCGATGGACAATAACCTGTTTTCCCATCATTCATCGCCTTATAAGCACCCTCAATAATCGATGCCGGTGTGGGGATGTTGATATCCCCTAAATGAAAGGGATATATCTTATGGCCTTTTTCAGCCCATGCCCGAGCCTGAGCTGAAACTGCAAAGGCTGTTTCGGTTCCTAATTTTTCAAGTTGTTTAGCTAATTCCATGAGTGCCCTCAAATCATTTTTAAAAGTGCTTTTTTGATAATCTGCTCTAACCCGCCGGTCAGTTCGCCATCTTTTTCCAGCAATTTAATCGTACGATTTATTTGAAAACGTTTGTACCCCAGTGACATCAGCGCAATAGTGATATCATCCACTAATGCCATTTGGGCACTGGAAACAAATTCCAGCCCTGTTTCTTCATCGCTGACTTCGGCAAATTGTTCTTTCAACTCAACAATAATCCGTTTCGCCGTTTTGGGACCGATACCTGGAATTATCGTCAGAGATTTAACATCACCGGCAATAATTCGTTTCTTAAATTCTTCCGGATTTGTACCGGAAAGAATGTTCATGGCCGAACGTGGCCCAATTCCGCTGATTGTAATTAATTTCAGGAAAAGTCCCCGTTCCGCTTCAGTTTGAAATGCATAAAGATCTAAAATATCCTCCCGAACGTGGAGATAGGTCAACAATGAGACGGTTGACCCCTTTTCAGGGAGTTTTTCAAATGTTGAAATTGAAATAGACAATCGGAACCGGATACCACTCACATCCAGAATCACCCGGGCTGGATCTTTATGTTTTAATTCGCCCTGAATGGAATCAATCATGCTTAGATATATTTGTTCTGGTTAATATGACAAAGCGCCACCGCCAGGGCATCGGATATATCCAGTGTAATCGGCCGTTTTTCCATCCGTAAAATATTTCGAACCATATATTGCACCTGGGTCTTGTCGGCCGCACCATTGCCCACAACCGATTGTTTCACTTTCCGGGGAGCATATTCAACACAGGGAATACCCCGGGAGGCGGCCGCCAATAATAATACCCCGCGGGCTTGTCCCAATAACATAGCCGATTTCACATTCCGGCTGTAAAATGTATCTTCGATAGCCATGGTTCCCGGGTTAAATTTATCTAATAATTCCACCATATGGCTGTTTAAGTATTCCAATCGATCCGCGAGCGGCAATTTGGTCGGCGGTTTTACCGTTCCAAAAGCCACTAGCTTCACCTGTTTCCCCTTTTGGTCAAGGACCCCAAACCCGGTGGTCCCCAAACCTGGATCGACACCCATCACTCTTTTTGCACCAGTCATTTACAGAACAATAATAACTTAATTCGATTCTTCATCCAGATCAAAATTGGAAAATAGATTCTGGACATCATCCAATTCTTCCAGGGCTTCCAGGAGATTAATCACCTTCCGGGCTTCCGCCCCCTGGATTTTGACGGTTGTTTTGGGAACCATTTCAATGGACGAGGACGTAATCAAGTAACCGTTTTTCTCCAACAGTTCCGAAATATTGGCAGTATCAGCAGGATCCGTGCTGATTAAAAAATCATCTTCTGCATTGGAAAAATCAGTAGCTCCCGCTTCAAGGGCATCTTCAAATAATTTATCCTCGTTTACCTCCCGGCGGGCTACCGTAATCTGACCTGATTTATCAAACATCCAGGCTACACTGCCGGTTTCTCCAAGGTTTCCGTCATATTTATTCATAACGTGCCGGATTTCAGCCACGGTCCGATTTTTGTTATCGGTTAATACTTCAATAAAGATAGCCACACCGCCGGGGGCATAGCCTTCATAGGTGACTTCCTCATAATCAACACCTTCTAATTCACCGGTTCCTTTTTGAATGGCACGATTAATGTTTTCATGGGGCATGTTCACCGATTTGGCTGAAATAATAGCCTGTCTTAAACGTGGATTACCTTCGGGGTCACCGCCCCCCTGACGAGCAGCAATCATAATTTCACGAATGAATTTCGTAAATAGTTTCCCCCGTTTCGAATCAGTGGCTGCTTTTTTACGCTTAATAGTTGCCCACTTACTGTGGCCGGACATGGTATTTCCTTTTCCTTAATGAAAACAAATTAGTCGTGAAAATTACGACAATCCTTGGGGCATTCCCAAGCGGCGCTTCGATTTCTGAAAGACCAATTATTAAACTTGAATAATGTAAGTGATATAGAATTTTTTTACCTTTCTCAGCATATTCTCAGGGTAAATCGTTGTTATGAATAAATATCAAACAATTAAAGTCGTCCAAACCAAACCTCTGGCCCGTATTATTTTGAATCGACCGGAAGTACGAAATGCCCTGAATGAAACAATGATCAAGGA